>JAZDIE010000326.1:0-25783 GCA_043805295.1 Pseudomonadota bacterium | reverse complement strand
CTGGAGAGTGGAGACTATGACGGCATTACTAGTCGTTATGAATACCAGAAATCGCTAATTAATGGCCTGGGTAGTCCAGAGATGCTTTTTTTGATTGGTGAGGCATATAGGTCTTTACATTATTATCATGCAGCGTGCTTCCTATTTCAGGAGGCAAAAAAATACTACAGCGAGATTCCCCCCAAGCTCTTATTAGGGCTGGGTAAATCGCTATTGGGAATATATGATAAAGATGCTGCATATGCGGTATTCACCGAGCTTGCAGAAAAGCATGCGTCGTATAAAGACTTCCCGATTGCGTGTTATCATCTTGGCCAGATTCTTCTCAATGCTAAAAACTATAATGCCGCAGAGGCCAGGCTGAAAGCTGCCTTAGCAGGTTTGCATCCTGATCTGCCCATGCCCCAGGTTTTGACAGGGATCGCTTATTCGCTTAGCGGACAGGATAAGCATGAGGAGTCGATTCCGTTTTTTAAGAGAGCTGTTGATATTCTTGCCAGGCAGGGAGTTAGTGAAGAACTCTATGATTTATATATAGAACTTGGAGAGCAAGAGATAATGATACAAGATTTTGGGCATGCTGCTGAAACATTTAAGGCCGCTTTGAAGATCGCAAAAGGCCTTAAACAGCCGGCAGAACAGGAACCTGTGATGTTTAGACTTGCCGATTGCTATCAGCGTATAGGGCAAGAGAACAATGCGATGGAGATGTTGAAGCGAATTGTAGAGGGGCATAACTCAATATGGGAGAAGGTCGCCTCGGCCAGGATAAATGAGATGGAGATTTATAAGGCGGTTGATTCTTTTAAAAAGGCGCAACTATGAAGAAGATGGCTTAGTAAAAAGTCCATCTGCGGCGTTACACCTTACAGCGTAAGGTCTCAACGTACAGGAAGTACGCCTCGCCCTTCCACTGCTCGTGCGCCTTGCATTTGGAGCTTTTTACTAAGCCATCAACTATAAGGAAGATGAACTTATAAATGAATAATCATACTGTTTTGCTTGTAGAAAACAACATAGGAGAAAGAGAATTTTTCTATGATGTGCTGGCTGGCATTGGATGCGGAGTTGTTGTGGCTGAGAATGGGCCGGATGCATTGTCTTTGCTTAAAGAAAAAATAATTGATCTGGTCTTTGCTGATCTTCATATGCCCAGGATGGATGGCCTTGCGTTGTTGCGTGAGGTTGCGGTGCGTTCTCCTGAGATTCCGGTTATTCTTGTATCGGCCAATAGTACAGTGGAGATGTCGGTTGAGGCAATGCGGTTGGGCGCGTTTGACTTTGTGGTAAAACCGTTTTCGCGTGAGACTATTCATGAGGTTGTGAGGCGGGTATTTGAAAAAAAGGCTAACGACATGGTGTGCGCCCAGGAACCTCCAAAACAAGACAGACATAAGCTTGTTACCCGCAGCATGTCTAACCTTCTTGGGCTTGCCCAAAGAGTAGCTAACAGCAAAGCATCGGTATTGATACAAGGAGAAAGCGGTACTGGCAAGGAGTTGTTTGCGCGTTTTATACACGATCAAAGCCAGAGGCGGCTTAAGCCTTTTGTTGCGATTAACTGTGCTGCGTTGCCTGATGGCCTTTTAGAAAGCGAGTTGTTCGGACACGAGAAAGGGGCGTTTACAGGCGCGATAAGCCGTAAGCTTGGCAAGTTTGAACTGGCGCAGGGCGGCACAATTTTGCTGGACGAGATAACAGAAATGGCGCTGCAGTTACAGGCGAAACTTTTACGTGTGCTACAGGAAGGCGAGATTGATCGAGTCGGAGGGGTGTGCCCAATCCAGTTGGATGTTCGTATTGTCGCTACTACTAACAGAGATGTTGAAACAGCTATAAAGGAAAAGTCTTTTCGAGAGGATTTGTATTATAGACTAAATGTTATACCTATAAGGATTCCTCCTTTAAGAGAACGGATAGAAGATATTCCCCTTTTGGCGGAATATTTTATCCAGAAATATAATCGTATTGACGGCAGAAATGTCAAGGGTTTGACGGAAGACGCTCTCTATAGGTTTAAAAATATGCTTTGGCCTGGGAATGTAAGGGAATTGGAGAACATTATTGAGCGGTCGGTTTTATTGTGCAAGGGAGAGGTGATAACCGAAGAAGATATTTTTTTTGTTAATCCATCAGCTAATCTAAATGATGAAACGGCACAGAATGCGCCATATGCGCCATTGGGATCGTTGCGAGATGTGGAGAAACAGATGATTTACCAGGCATTGAGCCATACCAATGGAAACAGGACTAGCGCCGCCAAGATTCTGGGGATCAACGTAAGGACGTTGCGGAATAAACTTAGTGAATATCAGGAGCATATGGAGGCGTTAATGTAAAGGCATATATATTGCTTTTATTAAAGTCTATAGGAGAAAGAAATGGCCGACAGTATAATAGTGCGAGGCGTTACAAAAGACATTGGGAAGGCGTTGGATATTACCGCAGAAAGGCACAAGGTCATAGCCAGCAATATAGCCAATCTTGATACGCCGGGTTACAAGGCGAATGAAATAGATTTTAAAAAAGCGCTCTATTCGGCAATGAACGGAGAAACGACTAAGATGGCCTGTACCAACGATAGACATATTGGGCATCTTGATCCAAACGAAGCATTCGAGACTAGTTTTGATTCTCAATCGGCCTTTAACGGCAACAATTGGGTGGATATAGACAGGGAGATGACAAAGCTTGCGGAGAACAATCTGTTGTATAGGACTAATGTTGAGGCCCTTTTGAGAAAACTCAATCTTATTAAGCAAGTAATTATAGATGGAGGGAGGTAAGTTATGGATTTTTTGACGTCTTTAAATATTAGCGGAAGCGGACTTACTGTTCAACGAAAGATTATGAACACCATTTCTGAAAATCTTGCAAATTCTGAAACTACCAGAACCTCCTCTGGAAGTCCCTACAGAAGAAAAATTCCAGTGATTGAACAGGCTCCGGCAACGGATTTAAGCTCGTCTTTTTCCGAAGAGTCAGAAGCCGAACAGGGAGTGCGCGTATCAGATATAGTCGAAGACAATACGCCGTTGAAGGTGGTTCACAATCCTGGCCATCCTGATGCTGACGAGGAGGGATCTGTGTTGATGCCTAATGTCGATACTGTTGTTGAGATGACTAATATGCTTATGGCAAAGCGGGCTTATGAGAGTAATATCGCTGCGATCAACACACTGAAAGGGATGGCTATTAAGGCGCTCGAAATTGGAAAATAAGAATGGGCGACGGATCACAGACCACGGACGATAAACCATTGTGGAGTGTCGTCTGTGGTCTATGGTACATGATCTGAACCGGAAAGGAGAGACACATGAATACACAAGGCATCAGCAGTCACATGGGAGAGCTTGGGCGTGTTGGGCAAAAAGCAGGGGAACAGAATCAGGGTTTTTCAGATGTCATAAAGGATGCGATCTCTAATCTAAAAGATGTGGAGGCCAAGGCTGATGAGTCGTTACAGGGACTTATTGAAGGCAAGACAGGCATACATGAAGCAATGCTAAAGCAACAGGAAGTAGATCTGCTATATCGCCTTTTGCTACAGTTCCGGAACAAGGCTATGGAAGGGTATCATGAAGTAATGCGCATGCAGTTCTGATAGGTTCATTAGCTAACAGCCTTCGGCCTTCAGTCTAAAAGCCTAATTTGGAGGAATATGAACTTTTTTGAACAACTCTTCGCGGTTTTTAGCGCGCTGCCCGCCTCAAAAAAAGCTACGATGATAGGAGTGATAGGCCTTGTTATTACCGGGTTTATCCTCATGTTTGTCTGGGCTAATCAGATAGATTATCAGCCGCTTTATACGGATTTGTGCTCTGAAGACGCTGCTGCTATTGTTTCAAAGCTTAAGGAACAAAAGGTTCCATATAGACTTGAGGCAAATGGACATATTGTGCTTGTACCGTCTGATAGGGTGTATGATCTAAGACTTTCGTTTGCTGGCGCAGGACTTCCCAGAGGTGGCGCTGTGGGTTTTGAATTGTTTGATAAAACTGACTTTAACGCTACTGAGTTTGTACAGCGGCTTAACTATCAGCGGGCGCTTCAAGGCGAACTCATGAGGACTATCAATCGGTTCAAAGAGGTTTTGGATTCGCGAGTGATAATTGTGTTTCCTCGGGAGTCGGTTTTTGTGGAAGACTCTCAGCCTGCATCTGCGTCTGTACTTCTTACTCTCCGGTCTGCCCTTACCTCTGAAAAAGTAGCTGCTATTGTGCATCTTGTCAGCAGTTCAGTAGAAAGACTTGACCCTGAGCATGTGACTGTGGTGGACAATTCCGGCAATGTCTTATTTAAAGGAACTAAGGGGGATGAGTTTGGAGCGCTTGCCGGGACACAGCTTGAATACCAGAGAAATTTGGAGAAGTCCATTTCCGATAGGGTGCAGAGTATGCTTGAATCGGTTGTTGGACCGGATAAGGCAATCGTGAGAGTAAGCTCAGATATTGATTTTGATACCGTAGAAACAAATGAAGACATTTACGATCCTGAAGGATCGGTAGTCAGGAGCAAACAGCGCAAGTCTGAGTCGTCTGAACGGACATCCTCGCAACCCGAAGAGGTCGCTGATCTTTCTACCGCCCCTGCTATTTCCGATCAGTCTGGCGGCAGTGATCGTTCAAAGCAGGACAACAGCAATGAGGTTTTGAATTACGAGATAAATAAGCTTAACCGCCGCACTGTAAAACCAAGCGGGGCAATAAAGCGACTTTCCATAGCAGTGGTTTTGGACGGAACATATCGAAAGATCAAAGACAAAGACGGAAAAGAACATGAAGAGTATGCGCCGCGCACTCAGGAAGAGCTTAGGGAGTTTGAAGCTATCGCAAGCAAGGCATCAGGGTATAATTCTGACAGGGGCGATCAGATTACGGTGAGTTGTCAGCCGTTTCCAAAAGTTTTTATGGACGAGGAGATTGGGCCTGCGGCTGGTCCTGATTGGCAGGTATATATCCGGCAATATGCAAAGTCAGCTCTGAATTTTTTATTGATACTTATTGTGTTTGTTTTTGTGGTGCGTCCGCTCTTAAAATCCATGAAGGAGGTGCATGTCTCTGAGATAATGGAACAACGCCAAATTCCAGAGATGATGCAGGGGGAGGGTAGAAGCAGGACTGAATTGCTGACCGCTACACCTGAAAAGAATATAAGAGATGAGATAGCGCAACTTACAAAAGCCAACCCTGAACGATCTCAGCAGTTGATCAAAGGGTGGTTAGGCCAACCAGAATCATGACTTTGATATGAAAAAAGAACTGAAACTAGATACATTAACAGGTACGCAGAAGGCGGCTATTGTTCTCATGTCCATAGGCGAGGATCAGAGCAGGGAGATACTCAAGCACTTTAGTGATGAAGAGATAGGAAAGATCGGGGAATGTATGATGGATATAAAATATGTCCCGCAAGAAGTGCTCAGTAAGGTGCTTGAAGAGTTTCAAGGGATGTACAAAGACTTTAACAGGTTGACGATTGACGGCCAATCGTTTCTCAAAAAAGCGGTCAAGGGCGCAATCCCAAAGGATAGAGCGGATAAAATCCTGGCTGAGCTTGACGAAAAGAACAGGGAGCTTCCTTTTACTTCATTGAAAAACGTTAATGCTGATATAATTCTTGACCATATAAAAGGGGAGCACCCTCAAACTATCGCCCTTGTATTAACTCATCTGGATAGTGATAAGGCCGCAGCCATTTTGGGAGGGCTTCCAAAGGAGATTCAGCCGGACGTAGTTATGAGGATAGCCGAACTTTCCAGTGTTCCGCCGGAGATAGTATACGATATTGATCGTGTGCTTCAAGCCGAGATCGCCAAGGCTGGCGATTCTACTATGGGAAACATCAACGGCTTGGAGACAGTGGCGGAAATGCTTAACAAGCTCGACAGGAGTTCAGAAGAGTATATCTTTTCTAAGATTGATGAAGAAAAACAGCAGATGGCAAACGAGATACGTCAGTTGATGTTTGTGTTTGAAGACCTGATGAATATCGATGACAAGGGTATTCGCGAGATATTGAAGAGCGTAGAAAGTCAGCAGCTCTTATATGCCTTAAAGACCGCGTCGCAGGAGATGCGGGATAAGGTATTCAAAAATTTATCAGCGAGAGCAGCCGAAATGCTTAGTGAAGACATGGAAGTGATGGGCCCTGTAAGGTTGAAAGAGGTGGAGGAAGCGCAGCAGAATATTGTCAGGATAGCCCGTCAGCTTGAATCTGAAGGTAAGATCAGCGTAGGAAAGACCGCAGAGGATGTTTTTGTTTAATGGAACAGAATCCGGAATCAATATTTAAGTTTGACTCTTTTGACGCTGGCGTGAAGCTCTCTTCTATTCAGAATTTGACGAATGACTTTGCAACGAATTTGCCGGATAGGAATTCTGCTAATCCCCAACATATGGAATGGGGGGACTTTTCAACAGCAAACGATATTAATGACAAGAGCGAAAAAGGCTTAGAAGCCAGGCTTGATAAGGTGGCGCACGAGGCGTATGAAAAAGGATTCGCCCAAGGAGAAAAAGACGGAAGGGAGCTAGGATTAAAGAAGACAGAAAAGACTCTTGAGCGATTGGAAGGTATACTGAAGAATCTTGATGATTCAGGGAGAAATATTTTAAAGGAACATGAAAAAGAGGTTCTCCAGATGATCGGATTGATTGTTCGTAAGATTGTAGATGCCAGCGTGGCTATAGATTCCGAGATTGTCAAAGAAAACATACTCAAGGCATTGTCCCTTGCGTTGGATCGCAGCGAGCTTACCGTAAGGGTAAACTCTGACGATTTTGACTATGTAAGAGAGATCAAGCCAATATTTTTTGAGAAAATAAACGGGCTTAAGTCAATAACTATAGCTTCCGATTCTTCAGTGGGGCGTGGCGGGTGTTATGTGGAATCTCACTTTGGGGATATAGACGCCACAGTGGAAAAACAATTGGAAAATATTATGCAGAGCGTATGGAGGATTTTTGAGGAGAGACTGGAATAATTACATAAAGGCTGTTGAGACGGCAGCCTGCATATACCCTCACGGTAAGGTTGAAAAAGTGGTTGGATTGATAGTCGAGGGGATTGGCCCTGCGATAAGCATAGGAAGTATCTGTGCCATCCAGGGTGGAAGCAATGATGAGGTTTTCGCAGAAGTCGTGGGATTTCGCGACAACAAGATTCTGTTAATGCCCTTTGGTCAGATACAGGGTATCAAACCCGGAAGTCATATATGTATGCGCAGCGATCGTCCGTTTGCGTTGGTAGGCGACCGGTTTATGGGCAGGATAGTGGACGCCCTGGGCAATCCGATAGATAATGCGGGCGCAATCGAGGCTAACACCCGATACCCTATTTACGGCAATATGCTTAACCCTATGAACCGGAGACCCATAACAGAGGTTTCTGATACTGGTATTCGCGCGATCAATGCCATGATTACTATTGGAAAAGGACAGAGGATTGCGATTATGGCCGGGTCTGGGGTTGGTAAAAGTGTGCTTATGGGTATGATTGCAAGATACGCAAAGGCTGATGTTATTGTAATAGGCTTGATCGGAGAGCGGGGCCGGGAGGTGCGGGATTTTGTGGAAAAGGATCTCGGACGTGAAGGGTTAAAAAAATCAGTGGTTGTGGCGGCTACTTCTGATTCTCCTCCGCTTATAAGGATGAGGGGCGCTTATTTTGCTACAGCCCTTGCCGAGTACTTCAGAGATCAAGGCTTGGACGTTATTCTCATGATGGATTCCATTACCAGGTTTGCTATGTCGTCCAGAGACGTGGGGCTGGCGGCTGGAGAACCTCCGACGGCAAAAGGTTATACCCCGTCGTTTTTTTCTCAACTTCCCAGGCTTTTAGAGCGGGCGGGAAACGTGGAAGGGAGAGGGAGTATAACTGGAATTTATACGGTTTTAGTGGAAGGGGATGATTTCAATGAGCCTGTCTCAGATGCTGTGCGCTCTATAGTCGACGGGCATATCGTGCTTTCAAGAAAGCTGGCTAACCAGGGGCATTACCCTGCGATAGATGTACTTGCCAGTATCAGCCGTATCATGAGAGACGTGGCGACATCAGAGCATATTGATTATTACACAAAAATGATAAGTGCGCTGGCAACGTACAAAGATGCAGAAGATCTTATCAATATAGGAGCGTATGTGGACGGAAGCAATCCCAAGATCGACTACGCCAAAAAGATGATCGACAGAATTAATATCTTGCTGCGGCAAAATATTGACCAAAGGGTCTCATATAACGAAAGCGTTTCCCAGCTTATTGATCTGTTTAAGGAGAAGATGGATGTGACATCTCTCCCAAGGCGGGATAAATGAGTAGATTTAGGTTTAGCCTTGAACCTGTCTTGCGATATCGACGGCATCTTGAGCAACAGGCGCAGCTTGAGCTGGCTTTGGCTGAGCATGTTGTGCTTGAGATAAAAGAGACGATTAATGCGCTTAAAACGAGCAGGGAGTTGACGGTGGATGAGCTTAGGAATGAGGAACAATACGGTACTTCAGGGAGGGTATGCCAAGCATATCAAAAGTATTTTGACAGGATTGCGCAAGAGATAGAATTCAACAGAAGGCAGCTCCAAGAGGCGGTCATACGCTGCAACCATAAGCGTGATGCGGTAGCTGAAACGTCAAAACGCAAAAAGGTTATGGAACGTCTTAATGAGAATGCAATGGCCCGATACCAGCAGGAGGAGAATCTGCTTGAGCAAAAGTCGAATGATGAATTGACGGTTTTGAGACGAAGACTTATCGCCGATATTGGATAGAGCAAGGGCGACCGGCTGGTCGTTCCTATTTTGGTTGCCGACAATAAAAATGATTATGATAAAATTAGGATGCAAAAAATTATCAAGACAACTTGCCTTGGCAATAATACTTGTCGGTTTACTTGCCATAAAGCTCTCTATTGTAGGCTGGTTGATTTTGGATGGGGATGTGTTGCCAAACGCGGTGGCTGCCGATAAGGCACAGGAACCAAAATCAGAAAAGACAGAAGATGTTATTGAAAAGCAAAAGGCAGAGGATGCAGGACGGGAGGCTGCACAAGAGAGTGTTGTTGGAGCTGAACTTGCAAAAAAGCAGATGGATATGCTTGAGGAGGAACGGCGTATAGAACGAGAGCGCAAGCAACTTGAGGTTTTGAACCAGGAGCTTTCCAAAAAACTTGAGGCGTTATCCAAGGTTCAAGCTGAGTTACAGGCTATGATCGGTGAAAAGAATGCGGCGAATGAGCAGAAGATCAAGCACTTGATAAAGGCGTATGCTGCAATGACGCCTAAAAACGCAGCCGCCCTGATCGAAAAACTTGATATGAATATTGCTATAGATGTCCTTTCTAATATGCAGGGTGAGGCTGTTGGAAAGATTCTTACCTATGTGGCGCCTGAAAAGGCTGCTATGATTAGCCAGCGTCTCCTTAAACGGTAATGTAACTATTCAGGTGAATAGGCTGAAGGTTTTTAGAGATAATTCAATAGCGTAGTATTTCCATTTTAAATAACTTTAGGCACTTTAAACTTTAGCTCACTTTAGGCACTTAATTTATTAAAGAATAGTCAATGATGTTAATGGAAAAAAGAAGAGAGCAGCGTATTTCCGTTACCCTTCCTGTAAAATACTGGAAGGTTCACGACGGTAGTGCACATACAGGCATGGCGTTTGATATCACAAAGCGCGGATTTTCACTGAAGGGATCAGGAGATTTAACTATAGAGGACACTATTCATTTTGAGTTGAAAATGATCGACAGGTCTGTTCTTGGCACGGCAATGATTTTGTGGGGTTCTAAGCCGTCTGGCAGGGCATCCGCACAACGCGTGGGGTGCCTTATACTCTCTTTTGCGGAAGATAATATGAGGATATTGGACGAATATCTGGACAGGATAATGGTTGTTAAGGTGCATGACGAATAAGGAACAAAAACAAAACAGAAAATGGATATATCGGATTGGAATGATCCTGCTTGTCATGCTTTGGTACGGCGCAACTGCATTGGAATCCTGGCATATGGGGGTTCATCCTTTGGCCAGGCGCGCTTTCACTGCTTTTGATATGGGTTTGTTTGTATTTGTAATATGTGGATGCGTGATATTAAAAATGTGGGCTGGCCGGAAATAGGAGAGGTTGTCTAATGGAACAAAGAAGACATTACAGGATAGATGATATATTGCCGATCATTACGAGAAAGATAGAAAAGAGTGAAGAAGATACTGTCTTATCAAGGGTTGTTTGTGGTTTCCCGATTTTCAAATCTAATCTGTTTATTACAAAAAGCGAGATAGAGCCTGACTCGGTGATTTGGAGTCTTCTGGTTGAAATGAATGAAAAACTCAATTTTATTATTCAGAAGCTAAATCTTTCCTCTGAAGGTTTTGAATTAGCTAAAAACAGGCAGGTGAGCCTGAGCGAGGGGAGCATTGATTGCACAATACCTGAGAGATATGATTTGGATGATGTGATTGAAGTTAAGCTTATCCTGAACGCCTTGCAATATACAGCGCTTGTGCTTTATGGCCGTGTGGCCAGGATACAAGAGCTGACCGGCAAGGAGTATAAAGAATATAAGGTGTCTATTGTTTTCATGGAGCTTGAGGAGGGGATAAAAGAAATTCTGTGTCAATATATGCTTCAACGCCAAAGGGAGAGGCTGAAAAAAAGATCAACCAGTTCTAATGAGGCTTAAAGGTACGCATGAATACAATTGTTGGGATGGTAATAGTTGTAGTAACAATCGCAGGCGGCTATCTCCTTGAACATGGAAATCTGTCTGTTCTTATGCAGCCGGCTGAGTTTGTTATTATTTTTGGCGCGGCAGCGGGTGCCTTTATCATCTCTTCCCCCGGCGCGGTTGTTAAGGCAACTATAAAAGATTTAAAAAATATTTTCAGTCATGGCGGCAGCAAGGAAAGCTATATTGACTTGCTCCTTCTTATCTATGAATTGTTGTCAAAGGCGAGACGGGAAGGGCTTTTATCCCTGGAAAAAGATATTGAGACGCCTAATGAAAGCCAGATTTTTCTCAAACACAAAAAAACATTTGCAGACGAGGCGGTTTCAAGGTGCCTGATAGAAAATTTCAGGACTCTTTTAATGGGCGTGGAACCTCAGCAACTTATGGATATAGTTGAGGTAGATTTGGAAGTCATAAAGGCAGAGGCTTTATTATCGGCACATAGTTTGGCTAAGGTAGCGGATGGGCTGCCTGGTCTGGGAATTGTGGCTGCGGTTTTGGGGGTTGTAATAACCATGGGGAAGATATCCGAACCGCCGGAAGTGTTGGGGCACTGCATCGGAGCTGCCTTGGTTGGAACATTTATTGGAGTTCTCGCTTGCTATGGTTTCGTTGGGCCAGTAGCCGCAAACCTTGAACACAAGGCAAAAGAAAGGGAAGTCTACTTTGGCATAATAAGAACCGCCTTGTTGTACTCTGAGAGCAATCCAGCGCTTACTATTGAGGCTGCCAGAAGGGAGATTCCTATTAGTGAAAGGCCGACATTTGAAGAACTTGATTATTTGAAAAAGAAGGCTAAATAAAAAAGGAGAAGATAGCTTGGCAGGGAGCAGAAGAAGAAAAAAGGCACAACCCGAGGGGGGGCATGGAGGAAGCTGGAAGGTGGCTTATGCTGACTTTGTAACCGCCATGATGGCTTTTTTTTTGTTAATGTGGCTTTTGAATATGAGTTCAGCCGAAAAAAGGGCGAGGCTTAGCTACTATTTCAAGAACTTTAGTATCTTTGAAAAAAGCGGGGATTCTGCCCTCGGCACTGGCGACAGCGGTAAAAAAGGGATTTATTCTATGTTGGAGACAGACATAACTGAGACAGATGTCTCCCAAAAAGAACAAAAAGGAGAAACATCCGCTCAAGAAGAGATAACCAAAAAGATAAAAAAAGAAGACCTGCAGCAGGATTTGAAAAACCTGATAGATCATAATCTTGGTGATGTAAAAAACCAGGTGCTTGTAGATGTTTTTGAAGGGGGGGTGCGGGTTCAATTAACAGATACTGAGGGGGAGCTTATGTTCCCTGTAGGAAGTACTTCGCTTACCTCAAAGGCAAAAGAGATTTTAAAAGTTATTACCGGACAGAATATTAAAAACTTTTCCGGAAAAATAGCAATAGAAGGTCATACAGATGCAAGGCCATATCCATCAGAAGATTATACGAACTGGGAGCTTTCCACTGAACGTGCCTCGGCTGCAAGAAGAGCAATGGGGGAATACGGACTTGATCCCTCAAAAATTATAAGAGTAACAGGCTTTGCAGACAAAGACCCGTTGATAAAAAATGACCCTTATGATCCTAGAAACAGGAGGATCAGTATCTTGCTGTATGCAACATTTGCCAGACAGATCAAACAGGGGGTGTCTTCTACTCCCGGCAATAGCGATAACTTGCCTTATCCTGATACAACAAGGTAGCATTTACAAATTCGTTATACATAGTGTCATAAGTTATAGCGCAAGGCGCGACGTAGGCGAGGAGTGAGACGTACTTCCTGTACGTCGCAGCGACGAGTCTAAGGAGCAACGCAGCGATCTGACTTATGACACTATGTATAAACAAAATTACCCCTTGCCTGGGTCAAGAGGCAAGGGGCAATGGAAAGGAGGGCAATGAAGCCGTTTATTGCTTGTATACTAAAGCAATGCTTGTGCCAGAGTTGCAACTCTCAAAATATAGCCATTATATCAATACTATATATATTTAAACCCCAAATATGACATTCAAATATGCAGTTGGGTTCCACTCTCCCAGCGTTTTGTTGGCTTTTCATGTGGAATATGGTTGCAATTTTTTAAAGATTTTTCACGGCATCAAGAATCCTCTCCCCTATCGGTTCGAATGCCTCTATTAGCTCTTCTCTGGTATTTTTTTGGGGTAGTAGCCCGAAATTTTTGACCCTTCCTATTTGGCTGATTACAATGCTGTTGTCGTTTTCAATGATTGGGTCTTCTCTGCCTGTGAGATTGAATACAACCCCCAGGATTGGGATATCCCTTGTTCTGAGCGCCTCGATTGTAAGAAGGGTATGGTTTATGGTTCCAAGTCCGCTTAAAGAGACGATCAGCGTTGGTAGTTTAAGCCTTGCCACGATATCTATAAAAAGGCTGTCCCGTGTAAGAGGTACCATGACACCGCCTGTCCCTTCAACGAGCAATAACTCATAATGTTTTGAGAGGTCTCTATAACTTTGTATTATTCTGTCTTCATTGATTGTTGTTCCTTCAAGTTCAGCCGCAAGGTGAGGCGAGGCTGGATAAGCAAACGTATATGGAGAGATTAGCGACATAGGATGCAATGATTGAAGCGGTTCAGAAAGCATAGAGGAACAGAATGCCATGTCATTGCTTATTTCTTTATTGCCGGTGCTCACCCATTTTTGGACGCCTATGCGCACCCCCCGCATCTTTAAAAACCTGGCGAGACAGCCGCATACCAGAGTCTTGCCCACACTTGTCCCTGTGCCAGCGATAAAAACCCCTTTATGCTTGATCATGGTTTGGCCTCACATATAAACACCTCACACGTTGTCCTGATTGAGCCGAATTTTTTAATATATGCAGACTCCATACTTTTTATTTTATTCATTCCAAGCGAGATCGGCATTGATCCATTTTTTGCATTTGTCCCTGTATGCTTGATCGCCTTGAGCAGTTCCAGCATGGTTGAGTATTCCAGAGTTAAAAATTCCTGTGAGACCTCAACATAGCCAAAGACCCTGCGCATAGAGGATTTTACTTCATCGCAATTGAGGAATGTTTGGGAGACAATTTTGTTTTGATATATAGATGTCTCATTCAAGGCATCCTGTAGCTCACAATATGTTTTAGGCCCTATCATTGAAAGGAGTATAATCCCATTTTTATCGAGCATGCCACGTAAGTGCGCAAGGTTCAAATCCAGTTTTTCAAACCAATGGAATGTGGAGTTAGAGGTTATTAGATCATAGGTTGTTGGCTGAGATATAAGCCTCTCTGCATCTTCAACGAGTATAGTAACTTGTGGTGACCCCCCTATTTTTTTTTATCGCCTGCTCCACCATTTTTTCAGAAAAATCTATGGCTGTAATGCTTGCGGAAGGATACCTCTTATGAAGCATGAGCGTATAGTTGCCAGTGCCGCAGCCGATCTCAAGTATGTTGCAAAATTTTCTTTCGCCAAGCCGGGTGGCCAGCTTAAACGCGATTGCCTGCTGTAACATTGCATATTTATCATATGTTTTGGCTGCCTTGGAAAACGCAAGCCTGATCCGATCCTTATGAAGCATGAGCCAATTCTCTCTTAAACTCTGAAGTCAGAAACGGCATATGGCCGCCTTTTTTTATTAATACCGGTTCTCGAAGATTCTGCTTTCTTACCCAGTCTGCCATATCTTTATATGGAGCGATCCGATCGTGCGCGCCGTGTATGAATGTAACCCGATGTGTTCTTAAGTGTTCTGGGTTCAGGGAGCGCCCTGCAAGCCAATCCAGACATTCTGAAAGATAACCTGGTTTAAAAAAATCAATGTAGGGAGAAAGGAGTGTTTTTTCAAACCATTGAAAGGCGTCTCTGTGACCTATAAAACAGTCTTGATAAAACCTTTTCAGGAAAAGATTCTGATTTTTTTTAAGTTCCTTTTTTTGAGTATCAATTTCACTTTTTAAAAAGTTTTGGCGCATAGATAGCAAAAAGGTATTTTCCGCCATACATCCATATTGTGATAAAAAATCCATTGCCAGAAATCCTCCGAACGACCAACCCAGTATTGATGCCTTGCTGATGTTGTTTTGCTCGAATATTGCCGCAAGATTTTCGCTGAAGCGACCCGGATCAGCAGGGGAGGGGATAAGATAGTTATAGCCGATATCCAGTGATTCAAAAATTCGGCTGTCAAATCCCCACCCTGGAATAAGGACAAGGTTTTTTTTATACCCCCTGTCATAATAGGACGCTTTGCCGGAACGCATAGGCAAGTTTTTCCGATATCTTATGCAGATCATCATCTGTGTGATGATGAGTTATTGAAAGCCTTATACGGCATTCGTTGCTAGTGACAGTCGGAGGTCTCAGGGCAACCGCAAAGACACCCTCTTCTTTGAGCCTGTTTGCGATCCTAATCGTTTGATCGGCTTCTCCTACAATGACTGGCACTATTTGCGAAGCCCCTCGCACGTTAAGGCCGTGTTCATTAAGCATGTTGCGCAACAGGGCTGCTTTTTCCAGCAAGGCATTTCTCCGCCAGGGTTCTGCGGAAAGCATTTCTATTGCTCCCAGGGATGCGCCGATTGCTGCGGGCGCAGGCGCAGTTGAGTAGATAAAGGTTCTGGCGCGATTTATGAGATAATCGATCATCTTAGCAGACGATCCGATAAACGCACCATAACTTCCAAGCGCCTTTCCAAACGTGCCGATAATAATATCAGCCCTGCCTGTAATTCCTAATTCTTCAGCCCTGCCAGCTCCTGAGGGGCCGAATACGCCTATTGCATGAGCCTCATCAATGGCGAGCATGGCATTGTGTTTTTCTTTTAGTTCTACGATCGCATTAAGCGGAGACATGTCACCATCCATGCTGAAGAGAGACTCGGTTATAATCAGGGCTTTTTTGAACTTCCCCCTTTCTTTTTTCAGCAAAGCCTCAAGGTGATCCATGTTGTTATGCCTAAATCGAAAGAGACGCGCGCCTGAAAGCATTATTCCATCAATGATGCTTGCATGGTTGAGCCGGTCAGAGAATATTGCGTCTGCTTTGTTGCAGAGCGCAGGCATAAGCCCGACATTGGCAAGGTACCCGCAGCCGAACAGCAAGGCTTTTTCGGTATTGACCAGACATGCCACGCGCTCCTCAAGTTCATGGTAAAGCGAAATGTCTCCGCTCATTAACCTTGCGGCTGAGGCGCTGGTCCCGTATTTTTGGGCTGCCCTATTGCTTTCCTCAAGAAGCCTTGGATGTCCTGCAAGCGCAAGATAGTCATTTGAGGAGCAGTTGATATATTCTTTCCCCTCAATATAAACTTTTCCGCCTGTTGCCCAGTCAATTGGCTGCAATACTCGAAGCAAGGCGTTTTTTTGCCGGTCGGCGAGATATTTTTCTAGCCATTCCATAATTGTTTGACCTGAGAGACCATAGCAAGGTCGTCTGATAGAGACCGGCCCTCTACCGTGAGGTATCCGCCTATCATCATGCCGTTTGCGCCTGCAAGAAAGGCGAGCGCCTGGAAGTCTTTTAAGGAGGATTCGCGCCCGGCCGCAAGTATTATAGTTACATCTGAAAGGATTATCCGGAAGATTGAGATGGTTCTTAGGATATCCACAGGCAGAAGGGGATGATTGTTCTCAAAAGGCGTTCCTTTGATTGGGATCAGCATGTTAAGCGGAACAGAATCTACATTCAGATCCTTTAGCGTTTGAGCCATCCTGATCCTATCCCCTTCAGATTCTCCAAGACCGATAATGCCGCCGCTGCACACCTCAAGACCGGCGTCTTTTGCGGCCTCAATAGTTTTAATGCGTTCCTCAAAAGAATGCGTTGTAACAATGTTCGGATAAAAATCAGGTGATGTTTCTATATTGTGATGATAACATTGAAGGCCTGCGGCCTTCAGCAAAATGAGCGTATCTTTACTTACTATGCCGAGTGATGCGCATGGCGTTATATTGACCTCTGATTTAATGGCATTGACGGTTTCAGCAATCTGCCCGGCATCTTTTGCGGTGATTCCTCTGCCGCTTGTTACAATTGAAAAACGTTTGGCCCCGTTTTTTTTGGCTCTCCATGCCGCATCAAGTAATTCCCTCTTGTTTTTTAAAGGAAACTGATGGGCGCTTGTATTATGATGGAGAGACTGAGCGCAAAATTTACAGTCCTCGTTGCAAAGTCCGGACTTTGCGTTAGTAATGCTGCACAAGCCAAAATAGTCGCCTGCCTCTTTTCTTCTGGTTTTGTTCGCCAGTGAGATTAGTTCCCATGTTGAATATTTATTATATGTTTTTTTCAATTTTATCCTTCGGATAATTCAGATTTTAGATTAATATGGACTACCTTATGTCTCTGAAAAATTCAAGGCTTCAGAACTTGCTTTATATAACAAAATCTTGACAGAGGAGGCTATCTTGTTACATTATTCCTTGAAAAAAACAGGCTTAGAGGTCAAATAGTAATGAGTATGGGGATAAAGATTAGGTTTATAATTGTGGCTGTATATACAGCGTTTTGTTCTTGTCTGCTTTTTGATGATGTGTCCGCTATTGCATCGACTATGTACATATCAGAGTCGTTGCGTGTTAGCGCGCGATCAGAACCTACTACACAGAGTAGTGTGGTAGGGGTTGAACAGACGGGGAGTCAGGTAGAAGTGATCAATCAAAAAGAAGAGTGGTCATATGTTAGGTTGAGCAACGGCAAGGAGGGGTGGATACTTACAAAATTATTGTGCTCCGACCCGCCGTCCAGCGCAGTTATTCAACAGCTTAAGCTGGAAAACGAGAACATGGCTATGGACTTGAAAAATCTAAAGGATGAAAACACGCAGTTCAAACAACTGCTTAACGAGAAAGATGAAACGCTTAAACGGTTGAAAGAAAACATTGCCAGCTCTCAAAATAAACAAGGGGTTCAGCCTGGTGATGATACTATACACCCTCATCCGTTGACTTTTTTTATGAGTGGCGCCTTAGTGTTATTTGCCGGTATTATTATTGGGTATTCTGCAAAAAGGAAAAAGCGAGGGGGACTATTTATTTGTTAGCAAATATTGCTGCGCATTTTGAAATTGATATCAACAATCCTATTAGCCAGGATAGTCGCGATGTTTTTCATGAGTATATATCCAATGCGATAGTTTTCCTCAATTATTTTTTTAAGACTATAGGTCTGTATATTGAGCGCCGTGCCGTTGTCGATCGCCCAAACCCTGGCTGATGTCAGGCTGCCTGTTAAAAACGAAATTTCTCCAAAGATATCCCCTGGACGGAGTATAGCCAACTCCAATCTATCATCGTCTATGCCGTTTCCGTATAAAAACTGGCTGATATCAACCCGTGCCCTCCCTTCAATAATAATGTAGAACCCATCGCTTGGTTTCGCCTCTTCCAATAAGAGATCTCTGCGATTAAAAGTAATTTTTGTTGCTATTGACAGCAACTTATTGAGATCGTCCGCGCTAAACCCCTGAAAGATTTTAAAGTTCGACAGTTTATCAAGATCAAACATATTAGCTGGTTCCCTATGATAAATTGCGATTTTAAGGCTGGAGGCGGCATCCGGATTTGAACCGGAGAATAACGGTTTTGCAGACCGCTGCCTTACCACTTGGCTATGCCGCCCTATTTTAAATGCAGGTTGTTTTTTAATAATTGGAGCGGGAAACGGGATTTGAACCCGCGACTTCAACCTTGGCAAGGTTGCACTCTACCGCTGAGTTATTCCCGCTCAAACATTTCAGGGAGACAGTAGCCGTCCCAATTGTCTGAACGACTGATAAAGTCAGACAAAAAGTTATTTTATTATACATGATGAGATATTTGTCAATTATTTTTCAATTACGCTGTAAAATTTTCGCAAGTAATCTATTCCTGACCAAATAGTAATAATTACTGCAATCCACAAAAAAAATTTTCCTATTGCATGGAGGTTGATCCCGAAATAGGGATAATGGAACAGCAGTGGGATGATGGCCGCTATTTGGTATCCCACTTTGTATTTTCCAAGCGTGCTTGCCTGAACAATTACCCCTTCTGCTGAACATATGCCCCTAAGCCCTGTCACGGCAAGCTCTCTGCCTATGATAACTACAACCATCCATGCAGGTAATCGTTTTAAGGGTATCATCATAATCAGCGCGGCAGAGACAAGGAGCTTATCCGCAAGGGGGTCCAGAAATTGGCCGAGGGTTGAGACAAGCTGTCTACGCCTTGCGATAATTCCGTCAAGCATATCGGTAATCGACGCGATTGCAAAAAGGATTGCTGCAAACAAGCTGCACCATTTTTTGTCATACAAAAGCAGGATGACCAGGATTGGCACGGTGCCGATTCGATAGAGAGTAAGAGAGTTGGGGACATTCCACAACAAGCTATTTTTCATTTTGTCAGATATCGCCAAAAGTTTAAACTTAGTAGGTTTTGTAATAGTCCATAACCCTCTGCACATAAAGTTGGGTTTCCTGATAAGGCGGGATGCCGTTATATTGATCAACAGTTTCAGGCCCTGCATTGTAAGCCGCTAATGCAAGCTTCAGATCATTGAACTTGTTTAAGAGTCTTTTTAAGTATTTTGCTCCAGCAAAGATATTTCCCTTTGGATCAAAGGGGTCCAGCAGTCCCATATCTCTTCCTGTACCTGGCATGATTTGGGCCAGGCCGCGAGCGCCCTTGTTGGATATTGCGCGCGGGTTAAAATTTGATTCTACCTTGATCAGCGCCTTTAATAGCCGGAAGGGAAGATTATACGACTTCGCGGCCTGATCAATGAACGAGTCGTACATGGTTGTGGAATATTTTGAGTATGACCTTGACCTTCCTGTTTTGATATATACGCGATATTGGGAGGTGACGGGCACATTGGTAAAATGCATAACCCCTTCATTATCAACGTAGCGGTAGATATCTGCATGAGCCACAGTTGTGCAAATCCCAGCTAATATGATTGCGAAACAACACGTTCTAACGCTTTTTTTTCTGATTTTTCCAATCATCAAGGAATTTCTCCACGCCTATGTCGGTTAAAGGGTGTTTTATAATCTGTTTTAGCACCTTAAATGGTATTGTGGCAATATCCGCGCCCATCAGCGCTGCTTCAACTACATGGATAGGATTCCTTATGCTTGCTACGATAATTTCTGTATCGAATCCATAGTTCCCATATATTTGTATAATCTGATCCACCAAGCCCATGCCGTCGTGTGCTATATCATCAATACGACCTACAAACGGACTTACATAGGTTGCCCCTGCCTTTGCCGCAACAAGCGCCTGGAGCGGAGAAAAGACAAGAGTGACGTTTGTCTTGATTTGTTCTTCTGTAAGAATTTTTATTGTTTTTATACCTTCTTCGGTCATGGGGATTTTAATTACGATATTTTGATGAATTTTAGAAAGCTCCCGCGCCTCTTTAACCATGCCCAAAGCATCAGGGCTGATCGCTTCTGCGCTGATTGGGCCATCAATTATTTCGCTGAGTTCTTTGATTAATTTTTTAAAATCCCGCCCCTCCTTTGCCACTAAGGATGGATTGGTTGTAACGCCATCGATCATCCCCATCTCATGTGCAGCTTTGATTTCGTCAATATTTGCAGTGTCTATAAAAAATTTCATTACTTAGTGTTCCTCCCTCTTTTACTTCTATCGTCAGATATATTGTTTATATTTAGCTTTTTACGAAGCCATCATTTTTTTAATAAACTTTTCTTTGCATTCTTCGCTACAAAAAAGATATTCTTTCCCCTCAATAGAGGCCTTCACGGCATTTCGTTTTGGAAAATAGGCATTGCAATAAGGGTCTTTTACCATCAAATCATCAATCTTGCCAGGGGATGAATTCTCTTCTGGCTTGCCAATCGATGGCGTGTTAAAGAGCCAGTTTATTACCCGATACCCCAAATAGCTTAAAAATAAAAATACAATTAACTTAGACATTTTACTATTTTATCCTCGTTTAAACGAACCAGAAGCAGATATATTGTCTCCTTTAGCAGAGGATGAACCACATCTGCGGCAATCTCAGAAAGCGGAGCCAACACAAAGCGCCTCCTATGCAACTCAGGATGCGGGAGAATCAGGTCATCATATTCAGCCGCAAGATTATCGAACAGTAAAATATCAAGGTCAATAATACGAGGCCCGAACCGGATATTGCAAGGATTTCGGCCCATGTCTTGCTCAATTTTTTTAATACGGTTAATCAGATCCTTTGGTTCAAGGTTTGTCTGAATCTGGGCCACTCCGTTTATAAACCAATTCTGATTTGCATAACCGATTGGCTCTGTCTCGTACAATGAGGATAGTTTAGTTATGCGGCAGACGTCAGAGCAATTTAGTATATCAAGCGCAAGCATACAATTTGCCTTGCGATCCCCTATGTTTGATCCAAAACCTATATAAGCTATATGGTCAAAATCCAATTTTCTGAATTCGGCTTATAGCCTCTTTTATCCTTTCTTTATCTACTGTAAGCGCCATACGTATATACCCCTCTCCTGCGTCTCCAAACCCGTTACCCGGGGTAGTAACAATACCAGCGTTTGTTAAAAGATGGGCTGTACACTCTGCTGAGGTATAGCCTTTTGGAACTTCTATCCAGAGGTAGAAAGTCGCTTTAGGCGGGTCAACCACCAGACCTACCTTATTTAAGCCTGCAACAAGCATGTCCCTGCGTTCGACGTATGTTTTGCGCATATCCTCAACACAAGACTGGTCTCCTTCAAGCGCTTTGATGCCGGCAAATTGCACTGCCTGAAACGCGCCTGAATCTATATTACTTTTTACCCTGCCTAGTCCGGCGATAATGTCGCGATGTCCAACAGCGAATCCAATGCGCCATCCTGTCATGTTATAGGTTTTTGAAAGGGAATGAAATTCAATGCCGACATTTTTTGCTCCATCAACTTCCAAAAAACTAGGCGCTTTATATCCATCAAATGTCATCTCTGAGTATGCTGCGTCATGGCAGACTATTATATTATGCCTTTGTGCAAACTCGACTACTTTAGCAAAAAAGCCGGTATCTGCCGTTGCTGCCGTAGGGTTGTTAGGGTAGTTTATGAATAATATCCTTGCTTTTTTCAAGACATCCCCGTGTATTGACTCAATATCTGGAAGGAATCCATTTTTTTTAAGTAGGTTCATAGGATAGCTTATACCACCCGCAAAGTGTGTCCCTATAGCATAGACCGGATAGGCAGGGCTTGGGACAAGCGCGATATCCCCAGGGTTTATGAAGGCGAGAGGGAAATGTGCGATCCCTTCTTTTGAACCGATAAGGGTTACTACTTCATGAGCAGGATCAAGATTGACTCCGAATCGTTGTTTGTACCATCTGGCTACTGCATCATTGAAACCGGCCATACCAGAATAGGAAGGATATTTATGGTTGGCCGGATCTTGAGCCGCAAGTTTAAGCGCTTTCACAATGTGTGAAGGGGTTGGAATATCAGGGTCACCCACTCCAAGGTCTATAATATCTACCCCTTTTGCCCTGACCTCTTCTTTTTTTTGGTCGATCTCTTTAAAGAGATACGGAGGGAGTTTTTTTATCCTTTCAGCAACTGATATTTGCATTGTTTTAATCCTTCCCAATCCTCATATCAATCCATAGTCGCTCAATGTTTTTTTTAGCTTTTCAAGGTTTGCCTGAGACATGGAATAAAGCGGAAGCCTCAGCTCGCCGTCTATCTTTCCCATGAGACCTAACGCGGTCTTTGCAGGTATAGGATTTGTTTCATAAAACATAGCGTTCATTAGTGGCCACATCTTGTAATGAAATTCTTTTGCCTTTTCAAGGTCGCCTGACTCAAAGGCGTCTATCATACCTGACATGTCTTTGGGCGCTACGTTTGCTGTAACCGATATTACGCCCTTCCCACCGATTGCAAGGAGCGGGAGCGCGGTAAAGTCGTCTCCGGAAAGGATAGTAAGTTTATCGCCGCATAGCTTAATGATATCCGCTGCCTGCTGTAATGATCCTGTTGCTTCCTTTATTCCTATCACATCTTCCAAATCGGCAAGACGCGCAACTGTCTGTGGCAACATATTCACTGCGGTTCTGCCTGGAACATTGTATAAGATTATAGGGAAGGCGCAGGCATCTGATACTGCTTTGAAGTGCCAATAAAGCCCGTCCTGTGTTGGCTTATTGTAATAGGGGGTAATTATCAGGGCTGCATCTGTGCCGCTCGACTTTGCATGTTTGGTTAGTTCAATAGTCTCGGAAGTACTGTTGGAACCAGTGCCTGCAATGACAGGCACTCTTCCTTTGACGGCGTTGACGGTAATCTCAACCACCTTTTTGTGTTCGGCGTGGCTAAGGGTAGCGGATTCTCCTGTTGTGCCGCATGGGACAATGGCGTCGGTCCCGTTTTCTATCTGAAATTCTATTAGCCTGCGCAGACCTTCTTCATCCACCTTTCCATTTTTAAACGGTGTGACAATTGCTACAATAGCGCCTTTGATCATAGTATGATACTCCTCCCTGCATTTCTTCTGAGTCAGGCCCAGAAGGTAATAAAACTACCTTTGTAACTACGATTAAATAACAGAATAATATTCCCATTGCAACGAGATTGATGAATTTGTCAAGCCAATTTAGAAATGTCGTAAACTTGCAGACTTAGGTGGGAAAGCAAAAGGCGGGATTTATTTGTAGTGGCGTCCCCAACCGGATTTGAACCGGTGTTGTCGGCGTGAAAGGCCGGAAGCGCCATTATACCAGCTTTTACCCATTCATATTATTATCATTATAAAATCAACATTATATCGTAATATGATTTCCCTTGACATACTCTAAAATCCCTATATATTTGCCATGAAGGTTGGAAATAGGGTTGGAATTTGAAAGCTTTGGGGTTGAGAATTATGGGGGCATTATGAAGCGAATCAAGACAGAATATCCGGGCATCTTTTACCGTGAAGCAGATCGGATCGGCAGGAAGGGAAAAGAGAAGGTTTTCTATATCGTATTCAAGAAAAACGGCAAAGTTCTGGAGGAAAAAGCCGGTCGTCAATATGCCAATGATATGACGGCGGCGAAGGCTAACGGCATCAGGGCGGATCGGATCGAAGGGCGGCGCGAATCAAAAAAGGAACAACGAGAGGCGATAAAGGCCGCGAAGCTTGCAGCGGCGGATAAATACACCCTGAAACGCTTATGGGAAGAGTACGAGAAAACCAAAACAGATTCAAAAGCCCTTAAGATAGACAAATCCCGCTTTGATAAGCATATTAAGCCCATTCTGGGGGATAAAGAACCCCATGAAATCATCCGCCTTGATGTGGATCGGCTGCGCGTGAAGCTTACCAAGACATTTAAGCCCCAGACAGTCAAGCACGTCCTGTCCCTTATGAAACGTATCATCCATTTCGGGGCAAAAAGGCAGCTATGCCGGGAATTGTCTTTTCCAGTGGATACCATCAAAGTTGACAATCGAACCACAGAGGACTTGACGGCGGATCAGTTGCGGAGCCTTCTGAAAGCAATATCGGAATCAATAGACATAGAAGCTGCACACATCATGCTTATGGCCTTGTTTACCGGGATGAGGCGCGGCGAACTGTTCAAACTGCAATGGAAGGACGTTGACTTTGAAAGGGGGTTTATTGACATCCGGCACGATCCAAAGGGCGGCAAAAGTCAGAAGATCCCCTTGAATGATGAGGCGCGAGCCGTTTTAAAGAGTCACCCGCAAACGGCGATAAATGTTTTTGTCAGAGGCGACGGAAAACCGTTCACGGACATTAGCCGGCGCGTGAACCCTATCAAGAAGGCGGCGGGGATCGAGGCAGACTTTCGGACGCTTCACGGCTTGCGGCACGTTTACGCATCCATGCTGGCATCATCGGGGCAAGTGGATATGTACACCCTGCAAAAACTTTTAACGCATAAAAGCCCTATCATGACGCAACGCTACGCCCATTTAAGGGATGATACGTTAAGGAACGCATCGAACCTGGCGGGGCGGATCATTGGACAGGCGGCAACGGAAAAGGATCAGGAAATAAAAACAGCAACGGCATAGTTGAAAGAATATCGGGAATAGCGCGACGGCGCGATAAGCGGGGGAATCCCTCCCCGTTTTCCCGATTTATCAAGGGGACATAAGAGGATAAGTCAAAATGACACGTTTTGAAGAGGTGAGTCATCTTTTGAAATGGTTCAAACAATCGGGATTACTTTGGGATGCTACTGAGGCCAATAATCGACGGATCAAAGTAGTCGAGCGCATAAGGGAAATCGCGATTGACTGCTTAGCACCAATAACGTCGCCGAACACCGATCTCAGAAATTTTGATGATGCCGTTGTTTTCAATCTTGAAGTGCAGAAAAATCCGAAATATGCCCCCTATAAGGACGCAGCGCATGTATTGCGAGCGTGTACCCATTCCCTTAAGTCTGGCAAGGTTGAGCAAGATCATATTGACTGGATTAGTGGTAGTTACGGCGGATTAGATGAAAGGTGGATAGCAAAGTTGAAACAATTGCACGCCCGCAGAGATAAGAAAAACAAGGCGCTGAAGAAATATTGCAGCGAACTAATGCAGGCGAACCCCTCCCCCTCTGCTTCGCGTCTCTTCCATCGTATCCCAAAAAAAGAAAAAGCCGTGACCATTGACGGATTCACGATTTACCGAGAGAACACTGAAGAGGACGGAGAAAAGATATTTTGCATTTTACCAACAGGCAAGCAAACCGCCGTTGGCGGAAGGGCTTTCGCTGATTACTTCAAGGATGTTAAAAAAAGTTTGAACGATAACAATTAGCCTTCATTGTCAAACCTTATCCCATGCCTTACCCTCGAATCATAGAAAGATTCGGGGGTTTGTTATTTATACCACCCGTCAACATTCAACGGAGGTGAAGGCATGGAAGGAACGGACACGGCAAAGAAGGACACGGCGGAAAAGACGATCATCAATGTTGGCGAACTCCTCAAAAAACCCTACCTGAATGAGATCGAAGTGGCGGCAATTACAGGCCGGGCGGTTTCGACATTGAGAAACGAGCGTCACCTTCGCCGGGGGTTGCCATATTTAAAGATCGGAAAGAGATCCATCCGCTATTTGACGGCGGATATAGTCGCAGACATGGAA
>JAZDIE010000325.1:0-2920 GCA_043805295.1 Pseudomonadota bacterium | reverse complement strand
GGTCCCGATAAAGGCGGGTATTGGGAGATAATTAATGGCTAACCTGCAACGTCTTGAACTCACATGGATAGGCAAGGTGAATCAGCCGAGGCTTGAGCCATAATTAATAAGTGGGGGACAACAAGTGACTCAACAACCAGATAAAGTTCTTTTAGAGAAAATACTGAAGAAAATAGAGGAGAGCAATCTAATTCCTGAAAAAATATTTGCAAGATACAGCAGGTCAATCACGGATGGAACTATGACAACTGAAGATTGGTGTCTATTGTCTGAACCAACCGATGAGGATATGAAGGATAAGTGATATGCCAAAGCGAGTCGAATCAATAACATTGGACAATTTCAAAGGGGCGACTAATAAGGTCACTATTGATTTCGATATATCCAAGCCTGTTGTCATTATATTTGGGGAAAACGGCACTGGAAAATCAACGATAGTAGATGCCCTTGATTTTGTATGCAATGAAAACTTTGGCTCTATAGATCAAAGAAGCACCACTGGGAGCAAGGCAGACCTGTTAGCCTCATTGGGAAGCCTTGTAGATAATTTAAAAGTCATAGCAAAATATGCTGGACATGACTGGACAGGCATAATTGGACATGGGAGAAAACCTGTAAGTACTGGCTCAGGAGATAGGCCAACAGTAAAAATACTCAGAAGGGGCGAGATACTTAAAATAGTTGACGGACAACCTAAAGACCGTTATGAAGCATTGAAGTCATTCATAAATGTCCCAAAGACTGAAAGCATTGAGAATACACTACGGGTTGCTGTTAATAATACTAACGACGATTTTAATGAGGCTGTCCGTGCCTATCAGCAAGCAGAGCAAAGTCTCAAGGAAGCATGGGAAGCTGAAGGGAAACCAGATGCAGATTACAAGAAGTGGGGAAAAAGTAAATCTGAAATCAATTCAGCCGCCCTTGTAGCGTCTTTAATGCATCTTAATTCTATTATTCAGAAGATGAATGATTGTGATTCTGCTTTCAAGTCTTTAAGCGATGCAGAAACAACATATAAGGCTGCAGAGAAAGCTTATAGCGAAGCAGAGCAAAATTACAACTCTGTCAGAGAAAGCATTAAAGGCATAGAGAAAGACATTGTGGATGTTCTGGAAAAGGCTAAGGAATTCGTTTCAAAGTATCCTGCCATCGAATCCTGCCCAGTTTGCGAGCATGCTATGGATGCTAAGGAATTAACGGAGAACATAGATAAAAGATTGGCATCTTTGAAGAGCCTTATTGATTCAAAAAAGGCATATGAGGCTGCAAAAAAACAGGTGGACGGTCAAAGGGAAGTATTACTTTCCAAGGAAAAAGATTTGGTATGTAAGGTATGTGAACTTTCATGGTTTGTCAAAGATTCTACTATCCCTGAAATAGATTCCTTGGGTATTCACTGGCAAGATTATGATGAAGTATTAGGCTTTGATAAATCTGATAATCCTGAGAAAGTTTTTCCTTCTGCTAAAAAAATCTTGGAACTGTTTTTGTCAAGCAAAAGCTCAATTGAATCGAGAAAACAAAGAGAGGACAAGGAAGTCAATCAGCTAACACTTATAAAAACATCTTATCAGACCTATACGAAAAAAACCGTTCAAGCCAAGCGGTTAGAAAAACAGCTTGATACGCTTAAAAAGCTCCATGCAATAGTTGAAAAGGAAAGAAAAGACTTTGTGGAAAACGAATTAGGGAGTATTACTGATGAAATGGACAGCCTTTATAGCAAAATTCATCCTGCAGAAGGTCTGGGAAAAGTAAAGTTTCCCCTGAACCCCAAATTTATTGGCTCATTGGGGGTTACTGGTCATTTTCAAGGGACAGATGATGTTCAGCCCCAAGCTTATTACAGCGAGTCTCACCTCGACACCCTTGGAGTATGCGTATTCCTTGCTCTGGCAAAGAAATATTCAGACGATAATACCGTGGTCATTTTGGATGATGTCATTACATCTATCGACCAAGCACACATGACAAGGTTTATCGATATGCTCCATGACGAGGTCGGCAATTTCAATCAGCTTATAATAACGACACATTACAGACCTTGGAAGGACAGATATAAGTATTATGGTGGGCCTACAGCAAATGTTCAAGTTATTGAACTTTTACACTGGTCTCATCCAAGAGGAATCAGACATACAAAGGCAAAATTGAGCATAGAAGAGCTTGAGGACTATTTACAAGATGAAAAATATGACCGCCAAACAGTCGCTAACAAGGCTGGCGTTCTTCTTGAGGGATTAATTGATCATATTGCACTTAGATACAATTGCAGACTGCCCCGTAAAGCTGAGCCGGATTATACTTTGGGAGAGCTATTAAACTCCGTCGAAAGCAAACTGAAAAAAGCCCTAACTATTAAAAAAACACAAACTGACGGAACATTTACCACCTTGTCATTGGAACCTATCTTGGAAGAGATTAAAGCTCTGTCATGGATAAGGAACGAGGTTGGCTGTCATTTCAGATTGGATAACAACACATCAGATACCGAGGTAAAACATTTTGGAGAACTTACGACAAAGTTTGCCAAAGCACTTATATGCTGTGAATGTGGCGAGTTGCCGTATAGGGATAAATCAGGGAGCTACTGGGAATGCAGATGCGGTTCTGCCCAGATGCACCCTCATAAGATTCCGAGCTAACAAGAAAAGATGAGAGAGCAAAAGCAGAAAATGTCGCTTAGTAAGGCAATTGAAGCATCTTTAAACAATGGACAGCGGATTCTTAATGACGCAGAGATGCTTTTATATCCAGAAAGTGCTCCGACGGCCTTTGCCCTTTCTGTTTTAGCTCAAGAAGAATTTGCAAAAGCATTTCTGTTATACCTCGTCGAAACGCAGTGTCTCCCGTGGGACAACAATATAGGCAAGGCTTTGAATGATCATTCGTGCAAGCAGTTGATGTGTCTGCTGAT
>JAZDIE010000324.1:0-2111 GCA_043805295.1 Pseudomonadota bacterium | reverse complement strand
CTCCTGTTTGTAGTTTGACAAGTCCAATGGCCTGCACCCCTTTTCAGGGAATGCATCTATTGCCGGCCAACAGCCGACTCGTCCCGCAAACCTGAGCCTATCTGTTGCCATAAAAAGACCCGACCTGTAATTGCCGGTCGGGTCAACCTGTTTTAATAAACATGATATAATATAACTTTTTTTCTAAATTGCAAGCATTGATTTAATTTTAAAGTTTACCCTGTTTTTGCAAGGGGATACTTTAGAACATATAGTAGGGGAACGAGTCAGGGACGTGCGCGTTTCGCGACTTCGCGGTTCAGCCTTCAGCCTTCGGTCTTCAGCCTATCATTAACCATCTTTACCCTTGACACCCCGGCGCCTGTTCGTTAAAATCCGTCGCAAGAACAATAAAATTTCCCATTCTCCTGTCTTTATATATATTTTTCAAATTTTCATTCCGGGCGGAACCGCGGGCCCTTTGGTATTGCGAATATCCGGCGTTGGTTTTACCATGCCATCGGGGCGATAGCCGGGAAGAAACGCCTCGTAGAGAATCTTCAAGGCATGCTCGGCCTGCCTTGCCTGCCAGTCCATGTTCCCGGGGCGTTTACCCAAATCGGCAAGAAAGGCCTCGATATCCTGACGCGAACGATCTCGCAAACGCTTTCCGGGCAGAAAATCAACAAAGGCCTGCGCCCATATTTTGACATTGATCAATATTTTTCTTGAAGGAGGTGGCGTGTATGTGCTAATTGACTTATATGATTGAATAAATTTTTAAGTTTTGTTTTTCATAATATATTTATTCTATCCAATATCTGTTATACGAGAGAGTAATAGCCATATGGATAGTGAAGTCCTCAATTTCCATGCAAACGTCGTTGCCTGTCGTGAGGTTTTCCTTCTTAATTTCAGAGAGGAGTTGAGTGCGTTCGAACAATCAAATGTGCATCTTCTCAATCTAATTCGTGTGGTAGGTAAAGATAGAGATAAAGATGGGAATAGCCATGTAGGTCTTTTACCCTTGCTCATGATTATGAGTAGACAGGGATTAAATTCTTTTGAAGCAATATCAACTTATCGTTCATATCAAGCTTGGGTTTCGCTACGTCCAAGCTTAGAATGCGCACTGATAATAGGCAAATGGTATGATGACCCCTCCAACGCAAAAATATGGAGTAATCGTGAGAAAGACTGGAAAGCCTATCAGAAGGTATTTAGTGGCAAGGCACTCCTATCAAAGAGCCTACCAGGGTGTGATCAAATCAGATCAGTTTTGACCAGAATTAACGATGACTTTATGCATACTAATCCAAGGTATTATTTCAGACATACGCAGACAAATAAACTTGATACAAAAAACATTTTGCTCCAAGTAAGGTTTAATGACTATCCCGCAGAGCATAAAGCGCATCTGTATGCTTTTTTACACCTAACACGTTTCCTTGTTTCAAGTCTAGGAGAAATGTTTTCTATAAAATTCGGGGTGAGACAAGATCTCAAAGCAGCCATTGAGAGCATGCAGGATCATTTCAGGCTCAAAGTTAAAAGATTGACTGATTCAAATCCTGAGGCAAAAACAGTCCTCATAGAACTTGGCCTGTGGCCAGATAGTTGCTTTTCAGATTGAGGATAAAAAAAGCCTTGGGGCAGAGCAATTTCGCTGTCTCGGGTGCTTCTTGATTCTTTCATTGTATAACCCGCCAGTTCACCGGACAGCGATAAACCGCCACCGGTGGCCGGCCCGTACGGCGCAACGTGGGCGTGTCTGAGGTACTATTGTGTTGGTAGGATACTTCGACGAGAGCGGCCATTCTTCGGCAACCGAATTCTTTGCCTTGGCAGCATTCATCTCCGAAGACTTGGAATGGGCACGATTCGATAAGCAGTGGCGAAGAGCGCTTGACCGAAATGGTGCACCATACTTGCACATGCGCGAATTTGCACACTTTCGTGGAGCGTTTACTGGGTGGACTGAGGAGCAGCGCCGTTCCTTGCTTGGCGAATGCGTGACCGCGATCAATTCTGTTAATGCAATTGCCGTGGGGGCCGCAATGTCAGTGGAGGACTTCAATATTTTGGATCACGAAGGCCAGTCGAGACTGCAAGATCCATTCTTCTGCTGCTTT
>JAZDIE010000323.1:0-4638 GCA_043805295.1 Pseudomonadota bacterium | reverse complement strand
GATTGCATCGTATTTTGTGTTCTGCTTTTTTTTCATACTTGGACTCATAATTGCTCTTTTAATAGCATTAACAGTCTATCTCAAGGCAAAAAAAGCCTTAAAAGATAGCGATGAAAAAGCAAATAAGTTACGCCAGGAGTTGGATGCGCTGCACAGACCGTTTCCATTAGAAGAAAAATCCTGTGAAGAAAAAATAGCCTGATCCATGTCCCTTAAACTCACCCCAATGGTAGAGCAGTATCTCGCCATAAAAGCGGAATATCCGGACACCCTTCTATTTTACAGGATGGGCGATTTCTACGAGATGTTTTTCGACGATGCCCGTATCGCCTCAGGGATTTTGGATATAACGCTCACCTCCAGAAATAAAAACAATGAAGAGTCAGTTCCAATGTGCGGCGTGCCATACCACGCCGCAGACAAGTATATCGCCCGGCTTATTGAACATGGCCGCAAGGTGGCTATCTGTGAGCAAATAGAAGACCCGCGTCAGGCAAAGGGGCTAGTAAAACGGGACGTTGTCAGGGTCGTAACTCCAGGGATGCTTGTGGATACAGAGTTGCTCGACTCAAAGTCCAACAATTTCATAATGGCAATCTCTCAAGATAAGATTCATATTGGCATTGCCGTGTTGGATGTCTCAACAGGCGAGTTCAAGGTTACGGAAACAAAATCGCCCGCTGAGATGGTGGATGAATCTAACAGAATAGACCCGAGCGAGATAATAATTTCGGCAAGCTTAAAAGATAACCCTGAAATCAAGTCATATCTTTCAAAAAAGACTGTTACAATACTGGATGATTCCTTGTTCGAGCCAGGGCATGCCAGGCACATGCTTCTCAAACAACTTGGGACAACCTCACTTTCCGGGTTTGGCTGCGATAACATGCAGGCAGGGGTCTCAGCCGCAGGCGCGCTCCTTCAGTATGTACATGACACCCAAAAATCAATGGCCGCGCATATACGCCGCTTATCCGCTTACCACCTTGGAGATTATATGCTCCTGGATGATTCTACCAAAAGAAACCTCGAACTCTTCGAGACCATTCAGTCCAGATCAAGGCAAGGATCACTGGTCTGGGCTATGGATTGCACAGTTACGCCTATGGGCGGTCGGCTTTTGCGGCAGTGGATGAACTATCCTTTGTTAAACAGCGCAAAAATTAAACTAAGGCTGGACGCAGTAGAAGAAACAAAAGATAATATGACTGCCAGGCGTTCGCTTAGGGATGTCTTTTCAAGAATATCTGATCTTGAACGGATAATATCTAAAATCGTCCTTGGCCGGTGCAATGCCAGGGATCTTATTGCATTAAAAGAATCTACTAAAGCGCTCCCAGCAATCAAAGACCTTCTTGGACAATTCCAATCCGATCTTTTGCGCCAAACATATTCCGGTCTTGACCTGCTATATGACATTGGAGATATTATAGAGAAATCAATATGCGATGATCCGCCACATGCTGTGCACGACGGCGGAATGATCAAATCAGGATACAACGCAAGGCTCGATGAATTAACGGCAATATGCAGCGATGGCAAAGGCTGGATCGCCCGGCTGGAGACAAAGGAGCGGGAAGCAACCGGCATAAACTCGCTGAAGGTAGGATTCAATAAGGTATTTGGATACTATATAGAGATTTCAAATGCTCATATCAAATCAGCGCCACCCCACTACGTGAGAAAACAGACCCTTGTAAATGCAGAAAGATATATTAGCGAGGAATTAAAAAACTACGAAACCACTGTCCTGAGCGCTGAAGAAAAAAAAATCGATCTGGAATATAGTTTATTCCAGGATATCAGGGAAAAAATAGCCTCTAGCAATCAGAGGATTCAAAATACCGCGACAATCCTGGCTACCATGGATGTTGTCTGTGCGCTTGCAGAAACGGCTGCCTTGCATGGATATGTAAAGCCCAGAATATCCAACGAGGGAATTCTTAATATAGAGGATGCGCGACACCCTGTCATTGAACAGATGATGCCGGCCAGGCGGTTTGTTCCAAATTCCATCAACATGGATAATGAAAGTGAGCAGGTGCTTATTATAACAGGGCCAAACATGGCGGGAAAATCCACTCTGTTACGGCAGGCCGCGCTAGTAGTATTAATGGCTCAAATAGGATCGTTCGTGCCGGCTGAATCAGCCAGCTTGCCTATAGTTGACCGTATATTTACCAGGGTCGGGGCGCTCGACAACTTGGCGCTTGGGCAAAGCACATTCATGGTAGAAATGCAGGAAACCGCCCGGATTCTCAATACCGCATCAGAAAAAAGCCTGATTATATTAGACGAGATCGGACGAGGGACAAGCACATTCGATGGGTTGAGCATCGCATGGGCTGTAGCGGAATATCTACACGACTGGAAAAACATGGGAATTAAGACCCTGTTTGCGACACACTATCACGAACTCACAGAGCTTGCCTCGATCAAGCAAAGAATCAAGAACTACAACGTAGCTGTCAAAGAGCGCGATGGCGAGATTATTTTCTTAAGAAAACTCATTAAAGGCGGCACCAATCGAAGCTACGGCATACAGGTGGCAAAACTCGCGGGCATTCCCATTGATGTCATTACAAGGGCAAAAGAAATCTTGATAAATATCGAAAAAGAAAAACTGGGGGTGCAGGGAAAGCCTAATATGGCCAATCCTATACAGCTCAACCTGTTTCAACCTTCGTACGATCTCCTGATTGAAAGACTTAAAGCAATAAACGTATCGAATATCACCCCGCTTGAGGCGTTAAATATACTTAATGAATTAAAACAAATAGCATGACCGCCTTACGCACGGACACAACTTTGATGTGCTTTGTAAAAAATCCATCTGCTATATGGACAACACAAAAGCTGTATGATAAATTTTTATAGAATCTAACCGATAACAGATTTAATGGATTTGTAAAATATGGAGGGCTTTTGAGCACAACAGCCGTTTGTTATCGAATATTTGGACTTGATGAAAGCGCTACTCTTAACGAAATAAAGGCGGCATACCGAAGGCTTGCCAAAAGGTATCACCCTGATATCATAGATAATAGGGGGCTTGTTTTTATAGACGCAAGCGAAAAAATTAAGCAAATTAATAATGCCTACGATTATCTGAAACGCAAGCACGTTAAAACCAAACAAGAAAAATGCTCAGGGTGGCTGGGGTTCAATATAATAATGGGACATCTTAAAGAAAAAAGCTGTCCTTTAGTTTCTAGTGTTGCCGAATGTTCTCCGGCAATCTTGGCTGGCTTACAACTTGGCGATTATATTGTCGGATTTAACGGCAAGAATACGCTTGGCATAGAACGAGAAGAGATTGTTAATCTTTTTTCCGGCGGCCCCGGCATACCGGTTAAGATTAAAATATATCGGAAATCAAAAAATTCAATTCGTACTCTCTATGCTATACGCCTTAGGAGGCCAAGCCGCTAGTCCAAAACTTTCAATTTGGTTCAATGCATTGGTTTGTTTCTCCATGATTTATGCCTCCCCCTGATTGCGAAAATGCTTCTTTCAACACAGTCTGCATCAGTTGTTAGGCGTGGGGTTGATTGTTGATGATCTGGACTTCCAGTTGGTCGCAGAGGGCGAGCAGCTTTTCGACTTTAGTGACGATGGCTTTTTGTTCGGGCAGTGGGGGGAGTAGTAATTGAAAGAAGCTCAATTTTGTTGCATTAATATTTGATTGGCCGATTGCATCACTTTTTGTGAAGAGCTGAATTCAGAACAAAATTGGTGTAATCAGGGATTATCTCTCCAACCATGTGAAAACGAACCAAATATCCAGCATATATGGACAATTGCTCATCTTTATATAAGCCAGTTTTACCAACTAATTCCCTGCTATTAGTCCTATTGAAAAGCAAATCACCTTTATTTAGTTTAAATTTCTCAATCTCTTCTTCGTCAATTGAATAAACTTAGTCTCAATCCCTTTTTCATCAGGTCTCAGATTAGAACGTGGTCAAGGGAAGTCCCCGCTACATCAGCAGTTTCAACGTCTCAATCCCTTTTTCATCAGGTCTCAGATTAGAACGCTACTAAAGGCGGAGAATATGGATTATTAGAAAAAGGCGTCTCAATCCCTTTTTCATCAGGTCTCAGATTAGAACTAGAACATCAACAGATTAAGTCAAAGTTAAATTTAACGTCTCAATCCCTTTTTCATCAGGTCTCAGATTAGAACAAGAATCTATAAGAAAGTTACAGCGTTATGGTTTTTATATCGTCTCAATCCCTTTTTCATCAGGTCTCAGATTAGAACGCCAACCAGTTGCTGATAAAAGCGTTCGGGCAAGGGTACAGTCTCAATCCCTTTTTCATCAGGTCTCAGATTAGAACCCATGTCTGGGACTGGAGGCAAACAAGCATGAAAATGTCTCAATCCCTTTTTCATCAGGTCTCAGATTAGAACTTTTATAAAGATGACAGCGTGCCAAGAGAATGATTTTGTCTCAATCCCTTTTTCATCAGGTCTCAGATTAGAACTGTAATCTCCGCAATAGAAAGAGATCAAATAAGGGGTCTCAATCCCTTTTTCATCAGGTCTCAGATTAGAACGCAATTGCCCCCTTGGTATTGATCCTATAGGCTCGGTCTCAATCCCTTTTTCATCAGGTCTCAGATTAGAACGAATTC
>JAZDIE010000322.1:0-11760 GCA_043805295.1 Pseudomonadota bacterium | reverse complement strand
GACTTCAGCCTAAACACCTGAGTAGTTACAATGTATAATTGCGCTTCATTATATTTGGTTGCATTCATAAATAGGTTCTATTATTATGGTAGTTGCTTCAGGTGGATAGACTGAAGCCAGAAGGCTTTTAGGGATAAATTTATTATGAACATACAAATTTTAAAAACGGAAAAATTTAAAGAAAAACCTAAGGCAACCGACCTCACGTTCGGAACTTATTTTACTGATCACATGTTCAGTATGGACTACGCGCCAAACCAAGGATGGCATAACCCTGGCATTGAGCCATACGCCCCTATCTCCATGGACCCTTCCACTACGGTGTTACACTATGGCCAGACTATTTTTGAAGGGCTTAAGGCATATAGAACAAAAAAAAGCTCTGTACAGCTTTTCAGGCCTAAAGACAACCTTCTCAGACTTAACTCTTCTGCCAAAAGGCTCTGCATTCCAGAAATAGATGTAGACTTTGCTCTCTTAGCGTTAAAAAAACTCCTTTTGCTTGAACACGAATGGGTCCCGCATCTGTCCGGCACATCCCTTTACATCAGGCCTGCAATTATTGCAATGGATCCATATCTGGGGGTCAGGCCTTCACATACTTATAAATTCTTCATAATACTTTGCCCTGTAGGCGCTTATTATCCAGAAGGGTTCAACCCTGTAAAGATATGGGTAACCGACAAGTATGTGCGAACTATTAGAGGCGGCATAGGAAGGGCAAAAACAGCAGGCAATTATGCAGCCAGCCTATATGCTGCTGAGGAGGCAAAAAGCAAAGGTTATACCCAGGTGCTTTGGCTTGACGGCGTCAACCTCAAATATATTGAAGAGGTTGGCACCATGAACATATTCTTCAAAATAAACAACCATCTTGTCACCCCGCCGCTCGGAGACTCAATACTTGCCGGCATCACACGCGATTCTGTTTTGGCGCTTGCCAGACATTGGAATATTACAACTAGTGAGCGACGCATAAGCATTGACGAGGTAGTGGAAGCACACAATAGCGGAACGCTTCAGGAGGTATTCGGGGCGGGAACCGCTGCTGTAATCTCTCCGGTCAGCCACCTTTCCTGGAATGATCGAGTCCTAACCATAGGCGATGGAGGGGTTGGCCCATTGGCTCATAAACTCTACAACGAGATCACTGCTATTCAATATGGGAAGGTAAAAGACCCCTTTGGTTGGATAATGAGTATTGATGATTAGTCTCCCTAAAAACGCCCTGGCCATAGTAGAATCGTTCCTTGAAATGAGCCGGTCTGTGGCGCTACTCCAAACCCTGCAAGGTAAAAGACTTTTAAAAGAACTCGCTCTTATCCTCGACTCAATGGATATTGGCCCATGCAAACAGAGGATGCTATGTTGTTTCTTGAAGGTTATTACAGATCGTGCAATCTTCAAAAATCATGAGGAAATGATCTTTGACTTATTCATGTCTCATGAGCCGCTTTATGCGGATTGGAAGCTCAAGATATGCCGTAAAATTATTGACAACACCACACCCCAAAAAGATCTCATAGAGATTTTTTCCAATCTCAACGAAGAAAGATTCCAGAATAATATCCTTTCACAAGAGCATATCCGGGAAAAAATTTTTATAAGATACGACGGAGAACTTATTTATGCTACACTAAACAATATAGGGACTGAAGAAGCGCTGGCCATATATTATCCGGTCAAAGTAAAAAAAATTACTAAAAACCTTTTAGGCCACGCGCTTAGGTGGCTTGCGCTTAGTCCAGAGACGACTGACCACATACCACAATCTATGGTCCATAATTCATGGTCAGACATCGAGTCGTCCATCGTCTATTCACGGGGCATTATGAGATGATTATTGAACAGTTGATCGTAGGATTCATGCAGGTCTGCTGCTACATTATCGGTTGTGAAGAAAAACATGAAGGCATACTGGTGGATCCGGCCGGAGATGAGGAACGTGTCCTGACTAAGGTAAAAAAGCTGAGATTGTCCATCAATGCCATCGTAAACACACATGGCCACCCTGACCATACCTGCGGAAACAAAAAAATGTCATTGCTTACAAATGCAAAAACATTCATGCACAAGTTGGATGACGATCTCTTTAATTCACCTCAAGGAAGAGCAATGGCGCTCCAATTAGGGCTACCCCCCTCGCCTTCAGCAGACGGGCATATCAAACATCTTGATATTATAAAAATAGGGAAAATCGATCTTAGCGTAATCCATACCCCAGGGCATAGCCCAGGATCGATATGCTTATATGGAGAAAAAAATATATTTACAGGAGACACACTTTTTGTGAATGGAATGGGACGAGCTGACCTGCCGGGCGGCTCTTATAATACCCTGATTAGTTCTATCAGGGATAAAATCCTAACCCTTCCTGATGATACCATAGTTTGGCCCGGACACGACTATGGACCAACGCCTAGTTCTACAGTGGCCAGGGAACGACAAAACACGGATTTATAAAAAGCCCAATTTCTGCGTTGAGCTTCACACAAACGATTCAAACACCTTCCTGGCAGCTTGAATAGTTGTTTCAATATCCTTTTTGGTGTGAGCGCTTGATACAAAAACAGCCTCATATTGAGAAGGAGCGCAGTAGACACCGCTTTCCAGCATCTGGAGATAGTACCTGGCGAATCTTGCAAGATCGCTTGCCTGTGCGTCTCTGAAAGATTCAACAGGACGATCTGTAAAGAATAACCCGATCATTGAACCGGACCTGTTAATCGTAACCGGAACCCCTGTCTCAGACGCCGCCTTTCTAAGACCCTCGGCAAGAGATGCAGACCTTTCTTCAAGCCCTTCGTAAAACCCTTGTTTCTGGAGCTGCTTTAACGTGGCCATACCTGCCGCCATAGCCACTGGATTCCCTGACAAGGTTCCTGCCTGGTATACAGGCCCTTCAGGCGCAATCCTTTCCATAAGCTCGCGCCTTCCGCCGTAGGCGCCTACCGGAAGCCCACCCCCAATAATTTTCCCCAGACATGTAAGGTCTGGCGTTACTCCATATAAGGCCTGAGCGCCTCCATATGCAACCCTAAACCCTGTCATCACTTCATCAAATATAAGTATGCTTTTGCTCTCCTGCGTAAGATCCCTTAACGCTGCAAGAAAATTAGGTTTGGGCAACACAAGCCCCATGTTCCCGGCTATAGGTTCGACAATAACGCAGGCAATATCCCCGCTCTTACGGCGTATGACTTCGGTAACCGCATCAATATCATTGTAAGGAAGTGATATGGTATCTCCGATACAACCTTGTGGTATACCCGGACTCCCTGGGATACCAAATGTGGCAACCCCTGATCCGGCATCAACCAGAAGTGTGTCCGCATGGCCATGATAACAGCCGTCAAACTTGATTATTATGTCTCTGCCTGTGACAGCACGCGCAAGACGCACCGCGCTCATGGTCGCTTCTGTCCCTGAATTGACCATTCGCACCATCTCAATGGATGGCGCTGCCTCAATTATCATATCAGCAAGCATTATTTCAAGATCGGTAGGCGCGCCAAAGCTGGTACCCCGATCCAATATTTTTTCAATTGCGGCAATAACAGCAGGATGTCTATGCCCCAGGATCATCGGCCCCCATGATCCTACGTAGTCTATATACGAATTCCCGTCTGCATCAAATATCCTGGCCCCGTCTGCATGGTCAATAAACAGAGGGGTTCCGCCCACAGCCTTGCAAGCCCGCACCGGGCTGTTCACCCCTCCTGGGATTATCCCCCTCGCCTTTGCAAACAAGGCGTTGGAATGATCATGTTTCATCTATCCTCCTCTGAATAAAAGGATTTGTAAAAAAGTTCCAGGTGCAAGGCGCACAACCTCATTATTAAAGCTCTCCACCTATGTTAAGGCTTAGCGTTGTCTGACTTGCCCTGTCATCATCTATCTCCGGATGTTTTATCTGGTCATAAGAGACTACAGCGCCAAGCCGAAACCTCTTTTCTATCATATAGCCAATTTCGAAATTAAGTCCGCCATCATACCGGTCGCGCAGATTGTTAACCAAAAAACTATCGGTTTTTACAGCCAGGAATTGCTCCCCAACCCAGGCGCTTGCTTTTATATCAAAAGGATCGTCGCTATATGTAATTCCTTGTTCAAAGGAAACAAAATTATGCTGAGATATAGGCACATACTCTTCTTCCCCTTTGTCTTTATGTATATAATATAGCTTGCTTTCGGTATATAGCGATCCATCGCTTGTATTATCTGTTAAATAGAATCCCAGGCTTGGCGTTGTCTGCAATACATGAAGATTTGTGATGCTGTCCTCATATATGGAATAGTCTATCTCCACCCCGCCGTCCCAAGCGTTTTTTTCAATGTAAATCCCCCTGCCAAACAATACAATACCATTATCGGTAAGCGCATCATCACTATCAATATAATGCCCGCCGCCTCTCAAGCTAAAATTTGAAATCAAGTCATCTTTGTTGTTGTAGGCAAGGGTGACATCTGTCTGGTCAAGATCATCCCCGCCCTTGTAATAGAGTGTGGATTGGGAGGCAAGAAACTCCCAGGATTCAATCTCACCATAGGAAGACCTAATATAAGCTTTAGTGGCAAGCGCATGATCTTTAATCTTAGACCCTCCATAATTAGTTTGCTGAGACGCAAACCTCCCCCAAAGCCCAGCCCCTTTTCCCTCTGCTGATGAAACTTCCGCAAAAAAAATGACAGTAAATACTGCTAATATGAACAATAAAAAAAAAACCGTTTCATGGAATAATTCTCCTTTTTTATCCAAAAATATTATCAGGCAGATATGGATGAGTCCCTTCAATTACATCTATCCCCGACTTAGTCTTGATTTTATTTACCAGGGTTTCTTTATGCGGACAATGGTGAATAATGCATGGCCCGATATGTATTTTAGTCGGTTGTTCCTCTAATGGCGTGTTCCATAGCTTTACTTGAGCAAGACGTGTCACAATAGTTGCGCCTGGACAGTCGCCACAGTTTAAAAGCCCCATAATATAAGCATCTTGCCCTGCATAGCGTTCAAACTTACCTGCCCGGCGGGCGAGGCCTACAAGACATCTTGAACAACCTATACAAACATCATCCATTGCTTTTTTACAACCGATAATCAGAATTTTTTCCATTTCAAATAGCCTCCATTTTTCTAGTGTCTATCCAGAAATATAATGGTTTTTTTAAGGTCAAGGAAGGCGAGCTTCGCGGCCTGCCGCAGGGAATTTTCAAGTAAGGTCATTACGTATACCAAAACGCAATAGCCTGTCAATACGCTATTTTTCTAAAATTCTTGACCTTGAAAGGCAAGTATGTAATATCGTGCCTTATGATTATGCCGCGTGTTTTAGTTATAGATGATGAAAATCATATCAGGTACTTGTACAAGGAAGAATTAACGGATGAAGGGTATGAGGTAAGTCTGGCAGGTAGCGCAAAAGAGGCCTTAGACATCTTAAAAGATGACAAGTTTGATGTGGCGGTGCTGGATATCAAACTTGGCGATACTGGTGGACTTGATCTGCTCCAGCACTTGCATGAACTTTATCCCAGCTTGCCTGTTATAATATGCACTGCTTATGACTCGTTCCAGGACCATCCAATGACGCAATATGCCAGAAATTACATAGTAAAATCCTTTAATCTCACAAATCTGAAACACTCCCTGGCGGATATTCTCAGCTCAAAAAACAGGGCAGACGGATAAGTGGAATTTAATATCCGCATTGAACTGGAACAAAGGGAAGAAGCATATCTTTCCCAATATGCCGCATTAAGCAGCCGTACTCAGGGACGACTTGTACCAGAGCCTCCTTGCTCGGTCCGTACTGAATTTCAGCGTGACAGGGATAGGATCGTACATTCCAAGTCGTTCAGACGACTTAAACACAAAACCCAGGTCTTCCTCTCGCCAAGCGGGGATCATTACCGCACCCGATTAACGCATACCCTTGAGGTGGCTCAGATTGCGCGTACTATCGCATGCGCGCTCAGGCTCAACGAACCGCTTGTCGAAGCAATCGCCCTCGGTCACGACTTGGGGCATACTCCTTTCGGGCATGCAGGCGAGGCAGTACTTAACGAGATATTCCCTGCCGGATTTACTCACAACGAACAGAGTCTTCGCATCGTTGACAAGCTGGAAAAAGGAGGAAAAGGCCTAAACCTAACAACTGAGGTCCGCGACGGCATACTCAAGCACTCGAAAGGCAAAAAGGAGTTTTTCCCGGACGATCCTGTTGAGCTGGCGCATACAGTGGAAGGCAGGGTGGTAAGAATCGCCGATATAATCACCTATGTAAATCACGACCTTGACGACGCGATTAGAGGCGGCGTCATAGTCATGACCGATATCCCCAAAAATTGCCTGCGCCTCCTGGGGGAGACCCATTCAAGACGTATTGATACTATGGTAAAGGATATTATATGTAACTGGATCAATACCCCTTCTCAAATACGATTGAGCAATGATATCCACGAAGCAACATTACTGCTGCGGGATTTTTTGTATGATCATGTATATAATGTAAGCGAGGTACATGAAGATTTTGTTCGCGCCAAAAAAATCATATCCGAACTTTATGAGGCGCTGCTAACCAGCAATGAGTTGTTCCAGGCTGAAATAGGCAAGGCACGCGAGTCAAGGGAACGTGATGTATGCGACTTTATTGCCGGCATGACAGACCGGTATGCCCTGTATTTATATGAAAAAATGTTTCTTCCGCGACCATGGAAGATACTATAGACTTTAAGAAAAAGATTTTGGCAAGGCCAGAGGGAGGAATCCGCGAAGGTGTACTTCCTGTACGCCGCACAAGGAATTCCGATCGATAACGCAGTCCAGAATTTTTTTCTTAAAGTCTATATGAGATTTTTAATAAAAGGAGACTCGTATTATGCAAATCAAATCCCTTATGATCAAAAATCCAATCACCATTTCCGAACAGGCATCTATCCAGGATGCTCTCGATATAATGAATCAACATTCAATCCGTCACCTGCCGGTAGTAACCAAGGAAGGACGATTCATAGGGTTTGTGACACTCACTGATATCAAACAAGCCTTTATACCATCAATGGTTTCAGACCTCAGTTTGAAGGATATAATGGTAAAAGACCCTATTGTCCTTTCTCCTGACGCAGATATCGAGACCGCTGTTCGTATTATTTATAAACATAAAATCGGTGGAATTCCAGTGGTGGAAAATAATAAACTGGCAGGAATTATAACAATAACCGATCTGCTTGAGGCTTTTGCCAATATGCTGGGGATTCTTACTAAAAGCGTGAGGGTGGACGTAAACCTTGACAACAATCCTATGGGATTCCATGAAGTCTCTCGTATCATCCAAAGCAATGGAGGCCAGATTATCAGCGTAGGGATATCGCCACAGAAAATTGATCAAAATGTTTATTGTTTCAGGCTACAACCATGCGATACAGAACAAATCGCACAAGCCCTGAAAAAAAGTGGGTATAAAATAGTAGGAATTGAAGGCTTATAATAAGCCGGCGCATTCAGCCCAGCCAAAACAGTTTTATGAATCGTTGGTCCAGATCATTGTGAGAGACTAGCCTATATTCGTCTTCAAGCTCGTTGAATAAAGACGTAAAAAATGCAGATAGGCTATTCAAAAGATCAATATCTATATGCAGTGCGCCTGTAAGCCACCGCGACACAAATAGATCTTTCATCTCTTCCTTTACATAAAACCCCCCAGCTTTTTTTTCTCTCAGTTTAATAAAGAACTTTTTAATATCTTCCAGATTAAGCGGGGCAAGAGCCGCGTCTTTCCCTAGTTCATAGCAAGCCCACATGGTAAGGATAAGCGTTTTACAGGTAATGCCTTGTAAGTTATCTTTATTTAATTGAAACATCATTCCAATCTGCGCGAAAAGCTGATCAAGGCGTTCAATAGAATCCAGGGCAGAACGACAATATGCAATATCGTCCTGGGATTCGAATTCACGGTATTCTTGTTCTGAAAGCCCTGTATAAAAAAGTGGGCGTTTTCTCATCAATCCCTTTAAAATCCCTTCCCATGGTTCCCCCCAAAACTTTATACTCACCCCAGCGCACCTAAACCACGCCTGCCTTATCCACTTGTCAGCGCGCCACTTTAACTCAATCGCCCTGCCATATCCGATCCGAAAAATAATATTCAGCGGATAAGTCTCCAGATATTCCACGCTGCGGGGCATATCTCCTTCTGTTAAGGTTTCAAGTCCAATCCTGAGATATCCTCCGGCCTTTCTAACAACACCCTGTAATACTTCCCTTCCTTTAGCGACTAAAAAATCGGCTGATATAATCTGATTACATAGTCCGGCAAGCTCGATCTGAAGCCTTTCTATGGTTTCTTTGTCCTCAATCAGGTTAAGGTAAGGAGACAATGAATTTTGTTTTTGCGTAATTGCATATGGAAGCAACGGATGTAAATCGGAAACCCCTGTTTTTATTGCTTTTGCGGTTTTTCTCACATACTCTTTATGATCCAGGCGCTGATATATCGCAATCGCCTCTTCAAAAGGAAGAAAACCCTTTTCTGCAAGCCTCACACCCCGAAGGCGGTACGCATCCTCTTCTGTCTCACATGGAAGTATGTGCCCCGCATTTAAAATAACGCTTTGGTATAACTCATGATTGTCCCCGGCAAGGGACGAAAGGAATCCCTTCACAAAATCAAAATGCCCCTCGTTAAAGACATGAATATAATATACGCCGTCTAAGGTAAAAAAATGGTCATCCAGTTCAGAAGGGTCTTGATCCGGTTCAATAATTTTCACTTCAAGATTATTGAAAAAATATAGACCAAGCGTTTCAATGTCTTCATTAAGCCACCAATTGATAAAACGTTTAGGGGCGGCCTTAAACAGGAGGGCAAACCAGTGGCAAGCGGTTTCCATATTCAACCGATCCAGATCCCAAACCTGCATATCCACCACATAACGCCACTGATCATTTCCGGCTATGGCAAAGATTGATACCGCGTCTTCAGTTTCCAGTTCCTGTGCCAGCCAGTAAAAATCCTCCTCAGATAAGGACTGCACTAGTAACGCCGGCGCAGGGAAGTCAAGTATCATATCAAGCGCTTTTTCTTCCTCACCGGACGAAATAAGCGTTTTAAGTTCTCTTTTTGACGCATTTAGCGAAGTAGTATCATACATATATCCGCACCTGTACAACCTGTCTGTATATCGCCACGCTTTACAACTTGAAAGAGACGTTGACTGTTGCTATAGTATTTTTAATCGTTTGTCATATTATGACGGTTTACGTAAAAAGTCCAATTTTTGCTAAACTATCAAATTTTAAGGAGGCATATATGCTGGGAAAACAAATCAGGCTTGAACGAATCATCAATCGCAACGATGGGAGGGCGGTCATAGTGCCTATGGATCATGGTGTCACAGTAGGTCCTATTGCAGGACTTGCCAACATGAAAACCATCATAGACCAGATAGCCATTGGGGGCGCAAACGCCATAGTGATCCATAAAGGGGTTGTAAGGGCGGGGCACCGCGGAACAGGCAAGGATGTGGGGATGATTATTCACTTGTCCGGTAGCACTGCCCTTTCTCCAATCCCTAACGCAAAAACGCTTGTTTGCAGCGTAGAGGAAGCGATCAAGCTGGGAGCTGACGCTGTTTCCATCCACGTAAACATCGGAAGCGATACAGAGCGGGAGATGTTAAAGGATTTTGGAGCTGTGTCTCAAGCAGCAATGGAATGGGGTATGCCGCTCCTTGCTATGGTCTATCCAAGGGGCGACAAGATAAAAAATGAACACGATGTTAAGGTGGTCAAGCACGCGGCCAGGCTTGGGGCTGAACTTGGGGCTGATATAGTAAAGGTAAATTACACAGGATCGCCTGATACCTTCAGGGAGGTTGTGGATGGATGCCCTGTCCCTGTGGTAATAGCAGGAGGGCCTAAAATGGACTCTGTCAGGGACATCCTGATAATGGTCAAGGAATCCCTTGACGCAGGCGGAAGCGGCCTTTCTATCGGCAGAAACGTGTTTCAGCACGAAAACCCGGCAAAGATGGTAAAGGCATTTACAATGATTGTCCATGAAGGGAAATCAGTAGAAGAGGCGCTCGCCTCTCTTAAATAGGAGATATATTGTGAAACAAGTATGGGTAAAAGTAGATCCCTGGGACAAAAATCTAATAACAACAGCCCTTGAGAGCGGGGCAGACGCGGTCATAGTGCCTGAATCTTGCACCCCCCAGGTTAAACAGCTTGGGGTGATTCAAACCATAGCGCCGGACGGCGACCTGAAACTTGGAAAAGACGTAGTAGGATACGAGATCAAGAGCAGCAAAGATGAGCAAGAGATAATCAGGCTTACTCAGTCCAAAAAGGTCATAGTAAAAACAACGGACTGGACTATCATCCCGCTTGAAAATCTTATTGCCCAGACAAAAAACCTTTATACAGAGGTAAAAAACGTAAGCGAGGCCCGTGATTTTCTATCAATCCTGGAAAAAGGCGTTGACGGCGTTATAACCGTCACTAATGATTTGAATGAAATCAAAAAAATTATTCAAGAGGTTAAAAGCTCTGGAGAAATAATTCCATTGATGACCGCGACTATTATTAGCACACGGTCTCTTGGCATGGGAGACAGGGTTTGCATAGACACCTGCACCTCTATGAAAATAGGAGAAGGGATGCTGGTAGGCAACTCCAGCGCATCCATGTTTCTGGTCCATTCAGAGAGCATTGAGAATCCTTATGTCGATCCGCGTCCGTTCAGGGTAAACGCCGGGCCTGTGCACGCCTATGTCAGGGTAACAAACGGCAAAACAAGATATCTGTCAGATCTAAAGTCCGGCGATGAGACTCTGGTGGTGGATTTTCACGGCAAAACCTCCATTGCGATTGCTGGTAGGATAAAAATAGAAAAGCGGCCGCTTATGTTGGTGGAGGCCGAAGTCAATGGAAAGGGGATATCAACCATATTACAAAACGCGGAAACGATCCGCCTTACCACGCCTGAGGGTGAGCCTGTTTCTATTGTAACCTTAAAAAAAGGGGATAAAGTCCTGGTCGCTCTCGAAGAAGCAGGGAGGCATTTTGGAATTAAGGTGGAGGAGACTATAGTAGAAAAATAGAGGGAAAAAACCCATGACTTCTCTTAAACCAAAGGTCGCTATTATAGGCGCAGGCAATGTCGGAGCCACCTTTGCGTTCTGCCTTATGATAAGAGGGCTTGCCAGAGAAATCCTTATCATTGATCCAAATCGAAATAGGGCAGAGGGCGAATGCATGGACCTTAACCATGGCTTGAGTTTTACGCACCCCACAAAAATACGCTCCGTTGGTTACGAAGAATGTGAAGGGTCAGACATTATTGTAGTAACAGCCGGAGCAAAACAAAAAGAAGGTCAAACCAGGATCGACCTGATCAAAACGAATCTTGAGATTTTTAAGCAGATCATCCCTGAGATTGTAAAGTACGCTATTGATCCCTTAATCATAGTGGTTTCAAATCCAGTAGACATTCTGACTTATGCAACGATTAAAATCTCAGGGCTTCCGGCTAATAAGATTGTCGGCTCTGGCACAGTCCTTGACACATCACGCCTCAAATACCTCTTAAGCGAACACTGCCAGGTCGATCCCAGGAATATTCATGCCTATATCATTGGAGAACATGGCGACACAGAACTCGCGGTCTGGAGCAGCGCAACAATAGGAGGCATGGCGTTTTCAAAATATTGTCCGGCCTGCGATAAGCGCTTTGACTGCACCCCACAAAAAACACT
>JAZDIE010000321.1:0-2378 GCA_043805295.1 Pseudomonadota bacterium | reverse complement strand
TCCGCATGTCTGACGGCACAAACGAGGTGATTGGTCTTAATATAGAACATAAGGAGATATGGCTTAGGAACTGGAAGCGGAATTAAATTAGTAGGGGTTCAAAATATTGAACCCTTACTACTTGGCCTGCGCCCTTTTATATTGGGCGCAGGCCTTTAAGCCTTCAACCAATTGCCTTTGCCACGGATTGTTCTATGTCTTGAAATGCTCCCCTCATACGGGTTATATCAGCGTTGCGTTTTATATCGGAAGACAAGGCAAGGGCCGCTTCATTGATAAACCCCATAAAAAGCCTTTCTTGAGCCTGCAAGCAGGCCTTTGTTAATTTATCCCCCCCCACAACCAGGACACCAATAGCATTGCCATTAGCGTTTAGAGGAACAACCAACATATCCTCGGTTTCAAGCAATCTTAGTATCTGCTTATCTGTAATAGTCTGCTCCTTTTCTTCGTTTTTACTTTGTAAATTGAGCGGCTTACTTTCAAGAAATGTCCTGACTATAAGGCTTCCCTTTAAGTGAAGCGGAATAGCCAGGACCTGGGCGTTCCATTTAGTTGCCGCGTTTAGCGACTCTTTTTTCTTGTCATAAAGAAAAAGAATAGCCTTGTGTATGTTAAAAACTATTTGAAGCCCTTCTATAACCGCTCTTCCAATCTCCTCTCCTTGCAGTTTAACCATATGCTGGAATAAAGTGGAAATAAGCGCGGTCTCGCGTATGAGATGGTCAAATTCGATCTTTCTTTTCTCAGCCGCCAAAGCAAGGTCCGCACCCGTTGATGGCTGGCATGAAATTCCAAACGATGACGCCACACACGTGGCTTTTTCTCTGGCATTCAAAACTATCCGGCGTATGTCAGAACAACCCAAACCAAAAAGATTTCCCGCATCTTTTTCCGCCTGACTAATATTTTTGCTATCCATATAGCAAAGCACATTAGCCGCATGCACTATCTGAACTAACGTAAACGCCCCTTGAATCCTTTCAATAGGCTCATGGTGATACCTGACAGCGTCTTCCATAAAGGAGCTTAATCGCCATTTATTTATCAGCAAGGCGCCTGCCTTTGAATGAGATATGCCATGCGCTGCCTCTGCCTCCTTAAGGGATTCTGGTTTTAAAAGCGATGCTGCTAACATCTTTTCATAAGGTTCGCGATAATCAGCCCAGAGAAAAAACTTTCCAATATCGTGCAAAAGCCCTGCAAGGTACGCCTCTGCCGGATCAGCATAAAAAACCCTTGCAGCAATCTCTTCCCCGATAATTGCGCATTCAAGAGAGTGCCGCCATATATTGCTGAGAATATAAAGCGCTTCTCCTGATGATGATTCAAGCGCATACGAATCCTTGGCAGCAGAAATTGCTATCGCCTTTATCTGGTCTCTTTTTAAAAACTTTGTCAAATCATAGAGTTTTATCCCTTGCGAAAACAATTCTCTCCTCAGTAAAGAAAATAAGGCGACAACCCGGACAGTTAATCCAGGATCTGCCGCAATGATTATATATATTTCTTCGGGCGTTATACGCTTTTGACAGCAAGCAGAGATAAGCTTCAAAAGTATATGCGTTGGAGTTGGAATCCAACCCTGCATTGCGGCATTTTCAAATTGCTTTTTTGTTTTTTTCGTTGAAGAACTTAAGGGGGTAGCTATAAGTTCAAAAGATCTCCCCCAAAATGACTTCATGGCAGCCGCGTCCAGGGTCTGGGGTTTCTCTTCAATAAGATGCTTGGCAATCCTTTTGAGACAATTAGCTGCCGGAGAATCAGGATATAATGATATCCATGGCCGCTTCTGCCTTGCCGCATCCTCAACCCGTGGATCGTGAGTTATAATCCCTAGCGGCATTAAATCCACACCAAAATGCTTTTTAACCGTCTCCCTAAACCTTGTAAAAGCATATCTGGCAACGGCAACGCTCTTACAGTGATTTACAACCACTTTTATTAAACCAGTGTAGCTGTTGGCTTTCAATATTTTGATAAGCGCAAAGGCATCGGTTAAAGAAGCTGCTTCAGAAGAGATGACCAAGATGACTTCTTTGCAGGCAAGACAAAATGGAATGGAATTTCCGGTAACCCCGGCTGAGGTGTCAAATATTAAAAACTCATATCTTTTCAGCTCAGAAAAAGAAAGGGCAAGGCGTTCAATATGCGTCCTATCAAGATTGGCCAGCTTTTCAACCCCTGAGCTTCCGGGTATTATATCAATTCCCTCGTAGTTGCGAATGATGATATCGTGTATGCTCTGATTATATAGAATTACATCTTTCAGGGTGTATTTCGGATAGAGATCTAATAGGATTGCAAGGTTAGCAAGTCCTTGATCAGCGTCAAAAAGACAGGTGCGATGACCGAGCGAGGAAAGATAAAGCGCCAAG
>JAZDIE010000320.1:0-3520 GCA_043805295.1 Pseudomonadota bacterium | reverse complement strand
GTTAAATAGATTGGCTGGGGTTGGCAATGAATATCTGGAATAACACGCCGCAGCCGGACGGGGCGGTAAATCACCGTCTGAAATAATTCGAGAATATAATGTTCAGTCCAGTGGTTAGTTCGTCGTCTTTTACAATTAGATGTTTTGTTAAGGCAATAAATTATGAGGCGAGATAAGATGTCCTGAAATTGATAGCTGTGGCATTAGCTCGAATCATAACTCCTATTGATAGACTAAGTCTTTGTCCCTGCGACGGGCGTTCTGTTTAGTGTGCCATTGATAATTACATAATTCCGCATCAAGTCGGTTTCATTGTCAATGAAAGAGTGCATCCAATCAAGTGACTTGAGGGCGTCTTCCTTGGGATTCAATCCATGCCCGTGTGCGTAATCGTTCCGCAGGTCTGCCATTTTCTTACACAGGTCAAGTGTCTCTGGTAAGAGGATCTTATTCTTTCGCAATATGCTTCTGACTTGCTTCATTGTATGTTTCCGCGTAATACCATAGGGCGTAGCTTTGTCCCGCTGAAACCTCTCGAACGAGATGCCACACATTGCTACGCAAGCATAGAAATGACCATTGACAAAAACGTCCCTAGCCTCCCGGATTAACCCACAGTATGCACCAGCCTCCATGAGTAGAGGCGGCAACTGAGAAAGCCTCTCCAATGCCTCGCGAGCGAGAGGATTCTTGTCCTGCTCCTGGGAACTCTTCGACAATTCCTCTTTCAGGTTGCGCTTGGCTGCGTTGGGTCTGAAGTCAGCATAAGCAGGTTGTGTTTGGCCGCTTACTTTAACGAATGCCTCCCCGCATTCCTGTATCCATCCGTAATGACTCTCAGGCAAGTTAGCTTGGGTAATTCCGAGAGCCTGGGATAAATCTGCGCCATTGTAAGCGCATATTGTATAGGGCTCAGCACCGGGTATCTGACAAACTATGCTATAGCGTGTAAGGATAGGCATGCAAGCCTCCTACTATCTAAAGAAAAACGCTAAAATAGCGTGGTTAATACGAGACCAGCAATGATGAATATAGCAGCATACCACGAATAGTAATACCGCCGCGTCCTTCTGTTAGTAAGGTCAAACCTGAAGGCGGGGATTATTTGAACCAACCAAGCGGGCCAGTGTAAGATTACAAATAGGAATGTAATCAACCATATTCTCAATGCTGTAAAGGGCGCCCTGACCCAGTTGGTTAAGAAATAATAGCTACACCTTTTTCCTGTCTTTGGTAGGTCTGAAAACATGCGTTTAATTATGCCATTAGCGCCAAGTCGTCGGTCATGAAACTTTATTTCCGCGGCATATTGCCATGTTGCTGATACTATATGATTTATAAGCATGAGGATAAACCAAGCAATCAACCATATCACTCCGATATTGAATATCCCCAACAGTGCCAATGCCAGAAACAACCACCATCCGATAAACAATGCGAAAATAATTGGTGTCAGAACAAAGTAGATAAGCGCAACACTCCAATTGGTGTATGGATTCCGATTGGCCTGAATTGTAAACCAGGTAATTGCGGCGTCATTGGGGAAAAATGCACGTGCGAAAACGGGAATTACTGATAGAAACACTGTATATATTGTACTCTTAAAAAGCTGTTCAACGATTATGTAGACACCTGCGATTGCACCTGAGATGCCGAGCGCCAGCCCTAGGATTTCCAAAGGCGTTTTTATTGTCATGTCCAAATTGTAGCACAGGATGTTAATCAACTGTAAATTGAAGGTTTACCACCCTAGGATTGAAATCTTACGAAAATTTAGCGAAAAGGGGGCTCCCGGACTGCCACAAATGCGCCATTATTAAAGGGTGGCGCAAGTCCTCACCGCAAGGGAGGCGGCCAACAAGGAGAACCAGATGGGAGAAAAACATTACGTCTATTCCGCCAGAACCATGAAGCAGGGGCTCGCCGTCCTGAACAAGGCAAGAGGGGACAGGGGATGGGACAGCTTCGTCAACGAGGCGGTCGCCGGGCACTACGGGCTTGACCTGGGCGTCATCACACTGCCGCCCAGCAGGTTTCTGGAGGAGCAGAGGGCCAAGCGCGAGGCGAGGGAAGCTGAAAAGGCCGCAAAGCAAGCGAAACGTGAGGCGAAGACGGGTACCAGGAAAGCCGCCGAGAAGACAGAGAAGAAACCAAAAAAAGTAGCGGGGAATTCTTCTGCAAGTGGTCAATCATGATATTATCTACTCAGGAGGCCAGACATGAGACTTGAAGGACTTACCCGCCCCAAATGCCCTACCTGCGGCAAGGAACTGGCGGTCCATTCAAGATACGGGGAAACCGCCTTTAATAACATGAAACGCAGAATCATTGCAGCGTATCCAGAGTTGGCCGATGAGGTCGGGGAATGGAACGGGCGGACATCGGTTACCCGATACAGATGCTCCAGATGCAAGGTCATTTACAACGCTAGCTTGTTCGGCGACAAGAAATACTACAACGAGACCAAGGAAAAACCAGAGGAATAAAGAAAGCGGAAGGCACGGCGGCAAACAAAAAGCCCGCCATCTCTGACGGGCCTTAGCCTGATCGATTGGTAGCCCAAGTGGTTCAATATATAGAACTTTCCGAGCTGAGTTTGCTTTTACATGATTCGGTTCGGGTCACTCCTACTGGAGATGAGCCCTTTTCCTTGCCTGACAGTCCTACTGGAATTGTGATGCAATCTGCGATGACATAGACGATACTTGTTATCCTGAGTTAAGTCAGGTGGCCGGTGGGAATATTTGTCCTCCACACGTGCAATATAGGCGTTCACCGTCATGGTCATACTTTAGCCTTCTTGCACAGCCATGACAATGAAATATCCTTTGGAACATAGTGAACTCATCCCACACATAACTCACATCCCCTATCGATGCCCACCCATAGGGATTCGCTTGGGCATGACTGTAGTAGTTGATAAGAGGGTGAGACTTGAGCCGATCATAACATTCCTGTATTTCTATTCTTTGAGTAAAAAAACTGCCCTTGATTTTTTTGAGCCTAGTGATGAAGGGATCCCAATAGTCGAATAGAGTGCGATCATATTCCTTCGGGCCCCGTTTGTGAACAGTGTAGACTTCATGCTCTGCACACATTTCGTCTAGCCATTCTTCCATATAACGACGGACAGCATTCCCCGCAGTAAAAGGATCCCCTGCCTTAATCAATCTGTTGATTACGTCTGGCTCCGTTGAGTCGGTCTCTCGTCTTGGTCCTTCTTCAAAAACCCAACCAGTGATGCGGTCAAACTGCCAGCCCTTGCTTGCCAAACGAGACTTCAGCATTGCGTAAAATCGTTCATCATGAGTCGTGAGGAACACTTGAAAGTCAACCAACTCCTCGGCCACTACGTCAACGATGCGGGCACGATGGTCGGCATCATAGGAAGACACAATGTCATCCAAGAACACAAAAGGAAAACTGCGATTGAATGTTCGGACGCAACTCACGAAGAGGGCTACGCCTAGTGTGTTAATCTGCGACTCACTGAGGTAGCCCCCTGGAGGCACCGTGCGAC
>JAZDIE010000319.1:0-2155 GCA_043805295.1 Pseudomonadota bacterium | reverse complement strand
CGGCCTTTTTCAAAACACTCTCATCATAATGGCGGAGACGAACAAGCACTCCCAGGGCAACCAACTGGGAAAGCGAATCTTCCATCTTCCCGATTTCTTGAAGGCGATCGGCAGCCCCCGCATCCCGCTTCATCGTCCTGTAAAACCCGAGGTATTGTCCGGGCAGCAGATTTTCATCAACCTGACTTGTTCCCCCTTTCAGAAAGGCATAAAAGCTATGGTTTTGCAAAGAAGGGTTGACATCATTTATCTTCAGATACTCGCCCTCCTCCATGTCTTCAAGAACCGCCGTCTGCAAAGCCATCCGTATAAGGTGCGTCCTGGCCAATACTTCCAGATCGCCGCTTTTCTTGATTTCAATCAGGACACCCTTAAACTGGACCGCAGCGATTTTTTCCTTGCCGCTCAGAAAATTTTTCTTGTAACTCTCCAACTGATTATAACTTACGTTCAACCAGTCAGGAACGGGCTTGGAGGCGCCGCATCCTGCAAGCAATAAGCAAAAGATAAGTAATGAAACCTTTTTCATGGCAGTTTTATCTCCGGAGCTTTTTTGAAGGGGATCTTTTTCTCTAACTCCCTGGCGAGGTCGCCCAGGGAAGTTACAGCGGCATCTATCTGCTCTCGCAATACTTTGAGATCACTGGTGGAAGCTGCCGCTTCACTGCTGATTTTATTGATGTTGTCTATGGTTGTGTTCAGTTTTTCCAGTTTTGCCAGAACGTCTTTGAGCGCCTTGATTACCGTCGGCAACGCCCCCTCTTCGCCATAGACCATATCATCGGTCTTCCCCGCCATTTTATCGACTCTCTTAAGAATGGCTTCAACCTGCGCCGTAATATCCCTGGTTTTTTTAAGGGCGGCGTAGATGGAATCTATGCTCTCCCTGTCGCTAATGGCCATCTCCAGAAAGGACCCCTTTTGTGCAAGGTTGGCCGTAAGGTTCTCCGCATTCGTCAATATCTTATGGACACTGCCCTTGGGATCGGCAATGTTTTTTGTCAGGGTTTCAATATTGCCGGCGATCTTGTCAACTTTCTCAAGAAGGGGCTGAAGTTTTTTTATAGCCTCATTAATGTCGCTTACATTCACAACCTCCGTTGCCTGTTCAGGCGACAGGACGGCGCTTCGCAAATTATCCGTTACAACAACTATGCGCGCAGAACCGATAAGAGGTTTGTTTACAATGAATGTGCTGTCCATCCTGATCCATTTGACATGGCGCTCCGGTATCTTAATTTTTATAAAAACGCTGCCATCATCGCTGAGTTCGAGTGCGTGCACTGTTCCGATCTTGAAACCGGAAAAAACGACCGGCATCCCCTCCGTCAGGTCTTCACCGGATTTCGATGACAAGGTAAAGGTGTACACCTTGGCAAAAAAACCTTTTTTGTAAGCTACATAGCCAATCGATAAGGCAATAAGCATGGTGGAAATAATCAGAAAAAGCCCGACTTTAAGTTCAATCTTCTGCGTCATCAGTCATTACCATATCTGTTTCTATCCTGAGTATAGTCAAATATATAGCACAGGGCAAAAAGGTCATCTACTTTCCCAAGTGCCTCATAGATAAAGGATGTATCTTTAAGATAGGGCATTATCTTAAAAGGCCGGTCGATTACTATAACAGCATCGGGAAGCATGGCGGCTCTCAACAGCATCACGCAAAAACGCTCTTCTTCCGTGAGAAAAGTATTTCTTTTATAAGCGATGTTTTCCAGCCCATATCGCTTCAGGCATTCAATGACAAAGACTTCTGCCTTTTTTTCCGGTATATTGCGATGATACTCGTATATTAAAGCGATATTCTGCCACACGTCCAAATTGGATATAATAGGAACGCCCGCAGATATCATTCCCAGCCGCCGTCCCGCTTCTGATTTTACGCTCGCCAGTTCTTTGTCAAGCGTCTCCACGTCGTCAAAAAGCCTCAAATGGATCTTGCAATTAATGACAGCACCTCTATGACAATGATGGCAATGAAAACCGGTACCATGCCGTTCAGCACCGCAACCGGAATGCTGGTAATTTCATCGGAAGCGTTCAAACCGGAACGAATCGGAATCAGAGTGATAAAAAAACCAAACGTGGAACACTTTATAACCAAAATAATTATATCAGAAAACTTCGCCGAATTTAACAATAGATTTGCATA
>JAZDIE010000318.1:0-2169 GCA_043805295.1 Pseudomonadota bacterium | reverse complement strand
GTATGGGCCGTGCTCCATCTTCATCTCCACGTAACCCCAGAAGAGGTCGCTCTTCACGTGCCGGTAGATGAAGCGGCCCCAGGCGTTCTCGAAGGTCCGCGTGATCCTGGCGGTGACGCTGGTATAGGCGTACACGATCTCCGGGATGAAGCCATACCAGGCCAGGGCGCTTTCCAGGCTGAGATAGCTTGGTTGATAGAGAAGGAAGGCGATACCCTCGCCCCTGAGTTTGTCTCTATCACGGCTGAAGGCATAGATGCCTTTTTTCAGGCGCAGCAGATACCCCTTTTTCACCCAGAGGCTGAACTGGTAATCGAGGACCTTATGTCCCGACAACGTAAGGTCATTCCGGGTGAATACAGGGCCCTGAACGGCAACGGTCAATGTATTATATTTCATGAACTTATCATAAATGATTTGTTAATGAAATGTAAAGCGCTAATTACAGCATAAACACGATTGAGTTTGAGGATTTTTTCTTCCGCCTGCTTTCGTTCCGTGATGTCGCGTGCGGCGGCATAGATTAATTTCCCTGATGAAGTTGAACGCCACTCTATCCAGCGGTATGAGCCATCCTTGCAGCGATAACGGTTCGTGAAATTCAAGACATTTTCTTGGGTATCGAGTTGAGAAGTGGCCTTTAGGGTAGCATCCATATCTTCGGGGTGAACGAAATCCAGGAAGCGCTTGCCCTCCAGTTCAGCCAACGAGTATCCTAAAGTGGATTCCCACTCTTTATTCAGCCGCCGGAAGTATCCATCGGTATCGGCAATGCAGAATAAATCGAGTGCATTATTGAAATAACTGTCTACTTCCGCGGTTTTCTCACGAAGCTCTTCCTCCGCTTGTTTTCGATCATCAATCTCATTAACCAGGGACTCGTACGGTTTCCTGAGATTTGTTTTGATGATTGCCGCATAAATAAGATAGAAAGAAACAATCTTAAAATAATGTCCGAGCAAGGTAAAAAAACCATAAACATCTCTATATAAAGTAAACGCCAGTTCAGAGGCTATTGTTATTATTATTGACCCTATCAGAAGATTCAAAACCGGCTTCTCAAAGAATTCCCTCCTTTTTCTGAGATATAAAACTGATAAAACCAATATAAAAGAGATGATATATTCGCTCGCTATTTTGAATGGGGTAAGGCCTTTGCCTTCAATAAAGCAGTCGGGGAATAGTCCATAAAAAAATAGCAAACATTATGATTGCGGTGGTAATAAAATAGTTGAGGAAGACAGGGGTAGTTCTCAGCTTCCTGCCTGCAAAGTAGGGCGCAGCAAGAAGGGAAATGCTTTCCACATACCTTCCTGCAATCCAGAGCTGTGTGGGAAGGTTGCTCCCGCCTTCTGCAGAGACGCCCATACCCTTGTAGGCAAGGGTATGAATGAAATCTATAAAAGCAACATGAAGATAGGCAATGCCGAGAAAAAGGAGATAGGTGTTTGGAGAGAAATTCCTCGTATTCCAGGCAACGACAAATATGCCTACGGCAACGAAAATGCTGAACAACTCGGCTATGCTGTGAAAAAGCAAATAGCCGTATAGACTGCTGGCATATAAGGCAAGGGCCACCAGAACGGCGAAAATGGCATACGCTGTTTTCCGGTCAAGCTTCATCTGCCTTTCAACCTTTATCGCAAAACAGGATTCAAATTAGGGACACTTCCCTATTTTTCTATGCTCACCGGGGCGACCCCCATGCTTTTATATCCCTCTTTGGGAAAATCCCCCTCAATCCCCCTTTGCTAAAGGGGGAAGTTCTGTTTACTCCCCTCTTTGGTAATCCTTTTCCTGTCATGGACAGGCAAAGAGGGGTTGGAGGAGATTTTATTAGATCCCCCTTTGTCAAAAGGTGGCACTCCGCCATGCTTTGTGCCTTACTACCAACGATTGGGAAAGTTGATGGCTGAAGATTTACTTTTCCACTCCTTAGGTCAAAGCGTCCAATCTTCAACCTTTAGTCCTTCAATATACTGGAAATCACTGTCTCTACTTATAAGGATGGCGCTTAATGCTAAGGCGGTAGCAGCAATCCAAAGATCATTTTCATCCAGCGTTAAACCCTTCTGCTGGCGTGTCAATTTTATCTTTGAATAATAGTCACTCGCTGCTTCTGTGATCGGTTCACATGGGAGGATGGCAAGGAGTTTATAGGCCTTGGCT
>JAZDIE010000317.1:0-5835 GCA_043805295.1 Pseudomonadota bacterium | reverse complement strand
ATTTCGTCTTACTGCTATCCGGCCTGATTTTGGGATTTAGATAGATATTCTCCATATTGAAACGCTTGAGCCTATCAAGCGCTTCTGATATGTCAGGGCTAAATGCAACATGCGGTTTGCCATAGCTGTTTAGTATAACATTTTCCACAAGCCGATATACAATAGTGCCGTTGGTATTTCCTAATACTTGTGTAATATCTTTTGGTATCTGCGGACGGACGATCAGTCCAAGAAGGATTGCGTCCTCAATGTCCCTTCCTATATAGCTTATGGTATCAGCAATCCTGACAACGCACCCCTCAAGGGTCATTGGTGCTAATATTAAATCTCTGTTTTTTTGTTTTTCCAGATACTTAATATCAAAATCCAGGAAATCCCTTAATTTTATCGGCGCTAGCCGGTCATTGTGTGTTTCGCCATCGTGACACAAGATTCCGTCAAGGACTTGCAAAGAGAGGTTAAGCCCCTTCCCTTTTCGTTCAATTCTATCCAGAAACCGGACGCTTTGCACGTTGTGCTGAAATGGTCCTATGCCATGTTCCATGCAGAGCTTTGAAAGATAAGTTTCTCCATCGTGGCCGAACGGGGTATGTCCTATGTCATGTCCCAGGGCTATTGCTTCAATGAGGTCTTCGTTAAAGCCTAAACAACGGCCTATTGTCCGGGATATCTTGGAGGTAAGCTGTACATGAAGCACCCTGTGAGTTATATGGTCGTTATCCACAAGCGAAAAAACCTGTGTCTTATCAATGTACCGGGTATATGCGCGCGAGTGAAGTATTCTGTCTGCGTCCATAGAAAAGGCTTGCCTGTGCCCTGATTTAGCACGCTCGTCAGATATCCGGCGTATTGCGTCCCTGCTCAATGTCGCATAAGGTGAAAGCTGATTTTTTTCTCTGAGATCAAGTAGTTGTTTAAGTTCATTTAAGCTTTTCATAATACCGCCCCCTGCTTGGATTCAAGATAGGACAATAGTTTTTTTGTATCTTTAGAGTCAGGCTGCAATTCCAGGCATACCTCAAATTCTTTCTCTGCTTCCCTATACCTTTGCATCTCAGTATAGAGCATTCCCAGATTGTAACGAACGGTATAGCTTTTAGGGTCTATCTCACAGCATTTCCTGTATTGTTTAAGGCTTTCTTCAAATAGTCCGGCCTTCCTTAATTCGATGGCGTACTTGTTGAAAATTGGTATTGTCTCTGGAATTGGATCAGCAGTATTCTGTAAGTACTTTCCCGCCTTCTCGACATCGCCGGAATAAAGATAAGCTCTTCCAATATCAACAAAGTTCAGATCAGTAATAGTGGAAGCGTTTATTGAATCAAATGCCTTGGCTGCCTCGTCCGCTAAACCCATTTTCAGGTATGTCTCGCCCAGGGATATTTTTCTGTTCGCATTCAATGGATTAGTATCACTCGCGTTTTTCAAATGTTCAATAGCCTCTTCATGCTTTGTCTCTGCGATACAAATCGTCGCAAGCAAGTCAAACGCTCTGCTATCTTTTTTGATTTTCAAAGAGTTTTGAATCTGCTTTTTCGCGTTTTCATAATCATTCTTGCATAGATAACACTCGCTTAAGACAAGCAATGTCTCCGGATCTTCAACTTTATCCAGGATCTGGCAGGCAATGCCTATTGCCTCATCATATTTTTTTTCCAGCTTAAAACGATGTATCTTTCTTATAAGATTTCGTTTTGATTTGGGATTTGCCTCTTGCTCTAAAATGCTTTCAATGGTTTTTATAGTCTTTTGTTGGGTAATCGGTTTTATCAGATAACCGTCAACACCTTCTTCAAGCGCATAGACAATCTGCTCTTTGCTGTTTTCCGCCGTAACCATTACAAAAGGAAGATGACAATATGAGGGATTCTTTCTTATCATACTCAACAACTCGCCACCAGTCATATTGGGCATGTTCCAATCGCAGATAATGAAATCAACTGCCGAGAATGCTCTGACTATCTTAAGGGCATCCTTAGCGCTTTGGGCAGTTGCAATTCTATAGTAGCCCCCAGCCTTTAATATGCCTTTAAGCAACATCAAAATCTGTTGCTGGTCGTCCACTATCAAGAATCGACAGTTCTTGTTCCCTTTGAAATCTGACATGTTATGTCTCCTTGTCTACTATCTTGCCTTAGACCGTGGTCTGTCGTCCGTGGTAAGACTCCGCGATAGTTGCCAGAGAGTTTCGCGCTTCATCGAAATCAAAGTCGTTTGTCAGTCTCTGCAAAAGTCGCACATCTTTGGACAACTCAGAATCGCCGAGGTATTCCAGAATAGCGCCTATACACTTATCTGACGACACCAGGTCGCAATTCGAAAGAAAACCATCAAGATCATTCAGCAAAGACGTGAACCTGTCGTCCTTTTTTAAACGATACACGATCTCTTTCCTGAAAGTCTCTCCATGATCAAAGCCAGCCATAATCACTTGAATTGATTCCAAGGCCTCCCTTAATGCGCTGTCCACGTTGTCTATATGGGTTTCCAGTTTCTCAAAATTATCTTGCTTGATTGCTGTTTCAAGTTCCAATGTCACTTTTTGCAAGGCATTTGCCCCGATGCTGGCAGCAGATCCTTTGAGAGAATGGACTAATCGCCGGGCTAATCGCATATCCTTTATGCCAAGAGCATTTCTGATTTCAGGTATGAAATTTTTGTTGCTATCCGAGAATACAGCCATTATCTGGCAGTAAAGCTCTACGTTTCCCTCTATCTTCTCAAGCGCTTCACTAATATTGATCCCTCGCACTCCTTCTTTCGTATCTTTAACCCCTTCACCAAGACCATCTCCTGCCATAGGATACGAGATGGTCTTATCGTCTTTTGAACTCAAGCTCCCTTTAACAAGGTCCCGTATTGCCAATCTTACCTCTTTGATAGAGATTGGCTTTGTGATATAAGCATCCATGCCTGCCTCAAGACACTTCTTCTCATCCTCTTTCATGGCATTAGCTGTCATGGCCATGATAGGAACGTGTCTTGAATTCTGCGTTTTTTCCCATTTACGAATTTCCTGTGTCGCGCTTAGCCCATCCATCACAGGCATCTGAACGTCCATTAGTATTACATCAAAACGCTTACTTTTTGCCGCATTTAGAGCCGCCAATCCATTTTCAGCCACAACAACGTTATGTCCCTGGTTCGTAAGGAGGGTTTTCGCAAGTATGATGTTTTGGAGATTATCCTCAACAAGAAGTATGTCATAGCGCTGGCCGGCCTCCTCTACAGTATACTTAGTCACCAATTCCTGAGTCTCTCCTTCTTTTTTTGCGTTCCCTATTACCAGGGAAATAGCATTGATAAGGAGCGACCGTTCCATTGGTTTGGTCAAATATCCTCCTATATTAAACTCTTTGCATCTCTTTGCATCACCGCGCTGCCCTGACGAAGTAAGAAGAACTATCGGAGTCTCCCATCCTTGCTTCCTTATTTCCCTGGCTGTCTCAAATCCGTCCAGTCCTTGCATTTGCATGTCAAGAAGGATGAGATCTATATTGAGGGCTCCTTTTTCAGATATTATGGCATTAAGAAGGGAAAGACATTCCTGACCTGAAGAAACCTCCAAGGGCGGGGTCTCTAAAAAGTCGAGGTAATTTTTAATCAACCGCCGGTTTTCAGAGATGTCATCAACTATTATAATTCGAATTTTCTTAATCAATGGGATCTCGGTTCTCGAAAGAACAAGTGGTTGTTCGCATATGAAAAACCGGATAGTAAAGTAAAACTCACTACCTTCTGACAGTCCGGAAGCAGGACTCTTTACCTGAATATTCCCTCCCATATTCCTCACAATTCCAGCACAAATGGCAAGACCCAGACCAGTCCCACCATACTTTCGAGTAATACCTCCATCAGCCTGCCTGAAACTTTCAAATATAATCTCTTGTTTATCCTTTGGTATACCTATGCCCGTATCCTTGATGGAAAACAAAAGCGTCTCTCTTTTTGCGGAATCATCCTCTTTGTCCATTTCTCTCTTACATTCAACAACAACCTTCCCCTTTTCTGTGAATTTGATGGCGTTTGTGATTAAATTGACAAAGACTTGTCGAAACCTTCCGGGATCACCCTTTACAAAGGGAACGACATTTTCTGCTATATAGACGCCAAGTTCCAGATTTTTCTTTCTTGCCAGGGGAGATAGCATGTTAATAACATCGTCAAGTGTTACCGAGAGATCGAAGTCGATGTCTTCCAGATCGAGTTTGTTTGCTTCGAGCCTGGAAAAATCAAGGATCTGTTCTATCAGGAAGAGAAGAGAATTCGCGCTTGATCTAATAGAAGTTACAAAACTTTTGCTTTGGTTGTCTAATCTGTCTTCGAGTAGCAGATCGGCAAAACCGATAATCGCGTTCATGGGAGTGCGTATCTCGTGGCTCATGTTGGCCAGGAATTCACTCTTGGCCTTGTTAGCCGCATCCGCATCCGTCTTCTGCTTAACAAGCTCATTCTCCAAGAGTTTTCTTTCCTCCAGATATTCGCTGTAGCGACGGTTCTTTTCCTCTGCCTCCCGCAAGGCTTTTCCAGACTCTAATATCCTTGTGGCGGTATTGATGCGAATTACCAGCTCAGCGCCTCTAATTGGGTGAGTTAAATATTCATCCGCACCCGCCTCCAATCCAGTAGTGGCATGGTCTTTAGAAAACCTGGACGTCAGGAGGATAATGTAGACATATGATTCTTTATTACCCCTTTTTCTGATGGCCCTACACAATTCAAGGCCATCCATTTCAGGCATAACCCAGTCGGTTAGAACAACAGGAAAGAACCTCTGTTCAAATAGTTGCAATGCTTTCCAGCCATTGTCCGCAGTCACGACTTCATACCCTGCCCTAGCAAGGGTTCTTTGCAGGAATTTTCGGACAACAGGAGAGTCTTCAGCTATTAGTATAGGAAAAGGACATTTATAACCGTTCATGGATGCCTAAAGATCCAGGCAAAGCGTCTGGATAGCGGGTTGGAATATAATAGACATCCATTTGAGCCAAATCATCTCTCAAATCTTCCAGATAATCATAAGGCAGCAACCTAAGCAGATCAACAATCGAGTGCGTTCGCGGAGGTGTTTTCCCCTGATTCACTAGCATGCCTTTTAGGCATTTTTCAACGCATTGCTGACTATGAAAACAAACCTGGTTATAAATTTCGTCCGTTAGGGCGAGTTCCGCCATCTGCAAATCCTGGCTGGCAAATTCCAGCCATCGATCACCTGCCGTGTTCATAGACTATTTTTCCTTTTTCGATGATTTCTTCTCTGAAAAAAGGCCGTTCAGCGCACAACCTATTAAATTCTTCTGGTGTGTACACCATAATATCCATACCGACCTTAGGTTGAAGCAGCTTACGAACCTTCCGAAGCCGTTGAAAAAAAGGCAAATGGGTCTGCTCCACAACCACCAGGTCGATATCAGACCATTCATGAACCTGTCCCTTTGCGAGTGTCCCGAACAGGATCACCTTTTCAGGGTCACCATGCTCCGTCAACAGGCAAACGTAGCGGGACAACTCCTGATCCAGCAGTTTTTTGCGCTCCGGCGAACTTTCTCGGACACCCGATTTATCGTTTTCTTTTGTCGTCATAAAAACACTCCATATTTATAATATACCGCCTTCAGTCTATCTGCCTGTGTAGTTAGTGTCTGAACGGAAACCCAATTTTTCGTAGGTTGGGTTGAGCCCGTCCAATATTTGTTGGGTTTCGTACCTCAACCCAACCTACGAAAGACAATGTTTTATCGGTTCATCCGCAGAATCTGTGGGTGACCTCCGGTTCAGGAAGTTTCCCAAGGGTACGATATAATGCTAATTTTATAACTTCGTAGCTCTTAAAAC
>JAZDIE010000316.1:0-6035 GCA_043805295.1 Pseudomonadota bacterium | reverse complement strand
ACAATAATAAGCCTGTCTGTGCGGATACCATCTTCCACCGGCATAAGTAAACTGTGATAAAAATCACGTGTGGCCTTGAGAAATTGCTCACGGTTCTTCTTGCGTTCCCGCTCTGTTGTCTCCTTTGCCTGGTCTCCACCGGTAGAAATGGTGATCTTGGGCTCTGGTCTCCTTGATTTATTGGAGATGTTTGGAAGCAGGAGGTCATTGACCATGGCAAGCAACGGCTTTTTCCCAAGGTCTATTTCACTGACTTTTATGCTGTCCCTGGTAATCAGCCAAGCATAGGTTTTGTCCATTGTGGTGAAGTATTCGAGGATGGTGGTGGAAGGATCAAGGAGGGACTGGATCTTTTCAACAGGTGTGTCTTCAACCGTGATAAGGGAGGCAAGTTCTGCGTCCTGAAGCTTGACCTCATTTATGAATTGCTCATAGTCCTTACGGGTCATATTCAGGGTCTTGTCCACGGTCTCTTTCTCTCCTTTGGGCGCCTTGGAGCCAAGGCCTGTAAGTATGTCCTGCCTCTTTCTCAGCATGGCGATCTCCTGCTGGAACTTACGGTCTTTGCCAAGAATCTCCTGGTCATTCTTGCTAACTCCCTTTGCGCCTTTAGCGGCTAACATCTCAAGGAGTGTCCTTGATTTGACTCTTTCTGCATACAAAAGAGCGGCTTTTTCATAGCTCGGCTTTTTCTCCTTAATAATGACCCGCACCATGCCCTCATAGGCATCGAGGCGGGAAAAGTTGGCTCCCACCTGACCTGCCAGGAAGCTCTTTCTGGCAGAAAGGGGCAGGGTCTGCCACTGGACCTCGATAATGTCAATGGCTTCTTTAAAGTGCCTTTCGGCCCGTGGAAAATCTCCCATTCCCTCGTAAGAAAGCCCAAGGCCAATGTGGTCTGTGATTATGAATTCCTTTGCCCCTAATTTTTGAGTGTACTCAAGGGACCTTTGAAACTCCTGCTTTGCTTTTTTGTAGTCGCTCCGAGCGAGGTAGCATGCGCCAAGTCCTATTGGGCTATCCTGTTTCTTAAAGATTTTGAAGGCATCACTAGCCTTGCCGTCGGCAAGATAGAGCATGGCCAGGCTGTTGAGGCTGATTGCAACATCCGGATGCTCAGGGCCAAGGGCCTTCTCACAGATCGCCAGAGCGAGCTTATACAGTGGCTCGGCCTTTGCGTAGTCGCCAATGGACTTATAGAGCATGGCCAGGTTGTTGAGACTGGCTGCAACGTACGGATGCTCAAGGCCAACGGCATTCTCATAGATCGCCAGAGCGCGTTTATACATGGGTTCGACTTTTGCGTAGTCACCAAGGGTTTTATAGAGCAAGGCCAGGTTGTTGAGACTGGTTGCAACATCCGGATGCTCAGGGCCAAGGGCCTTCTCACAGATCGCCAGAGCGCGTTTATACAGCGGCTCGGCCTTTGCGTAGTCGCCAAGGGAATAATAGAGATCGGCCAGGTTGCCGAGGCTGATTGCAACATCCGGATGCTCAGGGTCAAGGGCCTTTTCCCTGATTGCCAGAGCGCGTTTATACAGCGGCTCGGCCTTTGCGTAGTCGCCAATGGAATAATAGAGCGAGGCCAGGTTGTTGAGGCTGGTTGCAACATCCGGATGCTCAGGGCCAAGGGCCTTTTCCCAGATCGCCAGAGCGCGTTTATGCAGCGGCTCGGCCTTTGCATAGTCGCCAATGGAATCATAGAGGAAGCCCAGGATGTTGAGGCTGGTAGCAACATTTGGGTGCTCAAGGCCAACGGCATTCTCATAGATCGCCAGTACGCGCTTTGCAATGGGGATGGCCTCCTGATAGCGGCCCTTATTATAAAGCCGGATGACCTGTTTATGTAGCCTTTTTGCCTCGTCAAGAGACTGGCCCATGGACAACCCCGGAAGGCAGAAAAGGATCAATAAGATCGCTCCAATGAATATACCCGTCAGCTTTAATACATGGTTCCTTTTCATTGCAAGTTCTCCTTATCACGCAGTATTACTTCCACCCGCCTGTTGAGTACACTGGCGTTTTTATCCATACCGGAAAGCAAAGGGGCATCCTCACCCTTGCCAACAACCTTAACTACGGGCGATGGTTTCGAAAGCCTATCATTTAAATATCGTGTCACCGCCTGAGCACGCCTCAGAGAAAGCTGTCTGTTATATTCGCTCGCCCCCATGCTGCATGTATGCCCGGTCACCATGATCTCCAAAAAGCTATCGCTGCCGTACTCCTTTATAACCTCGCCCACCACGTCCAACCGCTTCAAATACCTGTCCGGAATCGTGAAGGAGTTAAAATCAAAATAGATGATCATATATCTTCTGGCCCTCGTCTCTGCCACTTTTTTGTTCTTGCGGGATTCTTCATCCTCAGGGCTGTAGCTCAATCCTTTTCCATACATGACAGCAGCGCTGTAATAATCTTTGAGCCTGAAGAAGATGTCTCCGACACTGAAATAGGACGTGGCTAAATCCGGCTTTGCTTCGAGGGCATTTCTGTAATACGTGAGTGCCGGCGAGAGTCGTCCAGCCCTCTCGTAAGTATCGGCCAGGTTGTTAAAGACTCTGGAGAGGACTTCCGGGTCAGAGCACAAGGCGATTGCCTTTTTGAAACACCGCTCCCTGACAGCCAGGTCGTTTTCAACTGTGGCACGGTTGTAGAGGACGATTGCCTTAGGACAGTCTTCGGCCCAGGCATGTGAGGCAAGAAGTAAGAGAATAAAGAGTGGGAAGGTACGAGTCAACCGTGTTCCCCTGTTATTTTAACTGGTTGCGATAGTATTCTGCCTTTTCCCAATTCCCAAGAAACCGGTATGCAAGTTCCAGATCCATAAGGGCTGCCCTGGTCCCTTCAGTGTATTTCTCTTCCTTAAAAGCTTTCATAGCGCTTAGAAAATGTTCCACGGCATCGTTATAACGCTCCTTGGAAAGAAGGTATTCTCCCTCTTTAAGGAGCTTTAATGCATGGATGTGTTCCTGACCATAGGTGCTCCTTGGGACGTCCGGCATTACCATGCCGATAGTGCGAATCTCCACTCTCCGGTTATGCCTGCGGCCTTGTTCGCTGGTGTTATCCGCAATTGGCCTGTCCTCCCCAAAACCCTGTGCCATTAACCGGTCCTGGAGGATGGCATGGGCCTCAAGCCATTGCTTCACGGTCCATGCCCTGCGTTCTGAAAGGCCCTGGTTATATTCTCTGTCGCCCTTGCTGCAAGTGTGCCCTTCGAGGCAGAAACGGTAGTGAATGAGTTCATCATCTTTCAATGCATCAGCCAGGGCACGAAGCTGCTTTTCAGCCTGAACGCTCAGGCCTGCCCTGTCAAACCCGAAGTACAGCGCCATGCTCGGTACCACCATGATGGCCCTTTCCGGATTCAGGGAAGCCACAATCTCTTTGCCGGTTCTATAATTCTTGAGAACAAACCCCTTTTCATAAAAGCGTGCCGCGTCTTTGTCCCTTTTCAGCCTGGCGTGGATATCACCAAGGCTCAGATATGGGGTGGCAAGGTACGGGTCGGCCTTGATGGCCTTTTGGTACTGAGAGACGGCACTTTCAAGCCTGCCCTGTTTCTCGTGGGTGTCGGCCAGGTTATTGTGGATCTTGGCCACAATCTTTTTGTCGGTGCAACCGAGTGAAAGGGCGTGGATTAAGAGATTCTCTCTTTTTGCAAGGTCTTCAACACCTAAAGCTTGATTATAGATGTGGACAGCTTTCCGGCAGTTCTCAGTAAGCCCGTGAGCACGGGGCAAAAAGAGAAAAGATACAATGACCAACACTGTAAAGAAGAAAAAAGATTTTTGTATATCCTTCATTGCCGAGCGCCTCCTTTCAATCCTCGTTCCCACACGCTCCTGCATGGAAACGCATAGCTGATTTACCATTTCTTACAGACTTTTAGCAACCCTTGCATACCTTAATAACTCAAGTTTCGCACACTTAATTTCTATCAGTGTCAAGGCGGTAAATGGCCGAATTTAATTTTTAAACCGAAATAATATGTTCCTCTTTTTTTAACCTGCGCTTAATAAGATGCATAAACCGGTTTGGGAAAGTGCTATCTTTTTCAAATCCGAGTTCATCCCATTGTTAACCATCTCTTCGAAATTATAGAACGTTATAGCGGAATTCATTCACAAACCTTCTTTGACAAAAATCATAATTTCACTTGCGTCCTCAACTGCTCCGCTGGCATCTATCTAATGGCAGGCATCCCAGTCTTCGGAGCGATGTTCCAGAACTGATCGAACTCACCTTTGTGAACAGGTTTTCCGTTGGATTGAGCTGACTTCAAGTCATTGACCTGTAATACCCCGAACTGATTAGTATCATTGCTTATGTCGTACTTTAGACTATTTCCATTTTGAAAAATCTCGACCTGCCGGCTTGGAGCAAAATCATCTGTTGTTTCGTAGTAAACAATCACGGAACCCCAGTCAGTATGTTCCTGACGTCCTTTTGCATCTTCTGTCTTAAAATATTTCATGGTAAAGATCTCCTTGTCTGCTGCCTTAGGCTAAACTGCGCCTGTTTACTCATGCCGGATTGAGGTTTTGGTTAGGCAAATCGGTTTTATATGCATGCATTTTAGGCAAATTGGTGTCACCAAAGTCTTTACACCTATTACATCACTCCTATCCGATATGCATTAGATTTCAAGTTGAACGGCTTCTTTACCAACATTATGGTGAAACCACAATTCAAAGGGGGCTACCTCATGGGGAACATTTTTAATTTGATTACGAACTTTCGCCACTATGTTGTCGACTGTGTCATATCCAAAAAATAACAAAATAGCTCTTTTGTATCTTACTTTGGTCACAAACAATGTTAAGGTTTCTAAATCTTTTAGTATTTTATCTCCACTACTTTTAATATGTTTAACTTCGATAATGGTGTTGTTCCCTGCCATAGAATCAGGAGTGTGGACCAGAAAATCTGGTTTTTTTCGATCTGCTCCCCACTGTTGTAAAATTGGATGGGCTGCTTTATCTACTTCACCATTAAGATAAAAACCTGTGTTTGGCCAAAGACAACGCATTTGATGATAAAGTTCATAGCAGTAAAGCCTTTCTCTATATACTGGGTCTCCACCATCTAAACTCAGTAGAAAGTATTTCCCTTCAATTGCTTTTGTTGCCTTTTCTAAAATGAGCGTTAATTCTTCCATTTAGAACCCTTTTGCATAACGCTAATCAGCCGCGCTGCTTTTTGCCTCGGCTGAATTAGCCATGTTATACAAGTTTATCTTCGGTAAAACTATCCAATATCTCTTCTTCCACATATTTCCATAGCATCCTATTTTGCCACTCAATTTCGCTATCAATGTTAATTGCTAAAGACCTTGCTATTCTCGGAATAACGATAAAATTTTTCGCCTTATAAGCACTTGTCAAGAGCTCTATATTTTTCAGATTAGCAGATTGTATCAATTTATCATCAGATAGGATATGCTCATAGCATTTTGTTCCAAAGCTTGTTTTGGTTTTTTCGTTCCAACTATCTATTTTTTTAAAAATACGTACACTTAAAACCACTAAACAATCTTTTTCTTCTCTTATTATGTCTTTAAATTCTGTAACGAAGAGAGCAGGTCCTACCCATAAACACAAATCCTTGCGTCTGCAAAGGTACAACTCATGTTCTGGTGCGTCTATTTTGCAGTTTTCATTCAACCAATCACCAGGACCGTTCTCATCTGGCAGAGGCCAGTTTCCAGTGCCACCATGAAAACACGCGCCATCAGAATTTAAGAATTTAAAAGCCAAAGTCATCCTGTCAGAATTTTTTTTCAAAGGGCTAACGTGTTATATCTTTTCAAATAATAATCTCCCCTGTCCGTTCAGTATGATATCCACCTAAAGCTTCAACTCGCTTTTTAAATTTTGTGGTGTTTATGATTTCAAGCAAAATCCGGATATTTTTTGACTCAAAATGTTCTTTTGGGATTACAAGGTCATACTGTTCTGTAACAACGGGAATAAAATCCAGATTAAGTGCTTTTGCCGCAGCATAAATTCCCAGACCGAAATCTGCTGCCC
>JAZDIE010000315.1:0-5345 GCA_043805295.1 Pseudomonadota bacterium | reverse complement strand
ATTGAACGGGCAGTGCTGCTATGTGAAGAGGGGGTGATTCGTAGCTATCATCTTCCTCCTACTGTACAGACAGCAGAAGAGTCAGGCACCTTTTCCAGAAAATCCTTTGAGGATGCAATCGCCCAGGTGGAACGTGAGATGATTATTGATGCATTGAAGACCAGTCGAGGCAACATGGCGCAAGCCGCCAAGGCGCTTCAAACCACGGAACGCAAGTTTGCATATAAGACAAAAGAGCACGGGGTCGACTACAGGGACTACCGCTGATTTATAATAAAAGTGCTGCATGACCTTTGACTGCCGCCAGTTCCAGGTCCTGCATACTTCCTGAGAGATAAAGCGCCTGCTCTTGGCGGGATATGCAGCAACAATAGTCGTGATGGTGGCTATGTCTTGCCTGCTGACTGATCGGCCTCGGCATGTTACAACTGTATCCATTCCTAAAGCATAACCCATCAGGAGATGGAACGTACGTATTTTCTTGGAGGCGTGGCAAAAAACTCTGAACCCTTGTTGTAGTGGTTCCTTAAATTTGCAGTGAGCATCTTAAAAACCCAGCATGAATCCGTAACCCGGCCCGTGAACGGTTACGAATGGCTTTATAGTGTTGTTACCGGATCCACATCAACCATAACGCTTATCCGCTTTTTTCCTTTTTTAAAGATTCGTTCAGACTCCACAATCAGCCTGTGGGCTATCTGGTGCAGGACATCCGGGTTCGCCCCTTTTATTAGCATATGGCTTCGGTATTTTTTCTGTAATTTAAATATAGGGGCGGGGACCGGCCCAAGCACAGAGGTTCCCGCCTTGAGACATTCGTCTTCTTTTCGCATATTATCGCAAAATTGAGCGAGTGTGTGAGATGCCTTTAAGACGCTCTCTGGATTTTCTCCTGAGACCGTCACCTGTATAAGCCTTGAAAAAGGGGGGTATCCCAGCTCCTTTCTCATACTGCTTTCCTGTTTATAAAATTCCTCATAGTCCTGGTTTTTTGCAGTCTTCATACAAAAGTGTTCAGGGTTGTATGTTTGGAGTATTACTCTTCCGATCTGATTGCGCCTGCCAGCTCTCCCCGCAACCTGCGAAAGTATTTGAAAGGTACGTTCCACAGCCCTGAGGTCAGGGAAGTTCAGCGACATGTCCGCGCATACTATCCCGACCATGGTGATATTGGGAAAGTCATGTCCTTTTGCAATCATCTGAGTTCCGATCATGATATCGATTGAGCCGTCTCTTAAAGATTGAAGCTGTTTGACAAGCTCTCCTTTTTTAGATGTGGTGTCGCGGTCCATCCTGGCAATACGCGCATTTGGGAAAATTTCTTTTAACGTGGTTTCAAGCTGCTCTGTTCCCAGACCGAGTAAGGAGATTTTTTTAGACCCGCAAGTTGCGCATGCACATCCATGCTCCTGCGAAAAACCGCAATAGTGGCAACGCAGGATATTCGCCCCTTGGTGAAAGGTGAGGGTGACGTCACAGTTTTTGCACTTGAATGCCTTGCCGCACTGACTGCAAATCGGAAATGAGGCGTATCCCCTGCGATTTAAAAAAAGCAGCGCCTGTTCGCCGCGTGAAAGTGTTAAATCGATTTCTTTTTTAAGCTCAGAGCCAAGAAACCAGGTTTTTGGGCGAGACTCTCTCATCTGGCGAAGATCCACTACTGTTATATGCGGAAGCGGTTGCTTGTGTACCCTGCTGGCAAGAACCAATTTTTGATACTTCCCTGTGATGGTATTGTAGTAAGAACTTAGAGAGGGTGTCGCAGAGCCGAGGAGTGAGACAGCTCCGGCAAGCTTTGCCCGCATGACCGCCAAATCCCGGCCATGATACCTAAGCCCAGATTCCTGTTTATAAGAGTCGTCGTGTTCTTCATCCACAACGACCAATCCAAGCCGTTTAAGAGGCGCAAAGATCGCGGAACGCGCGCCTATCACCACCTGTGCCTCGTTCTGGAGGATGCGCATCCACTGATCATACCTTTCGCCTTCAGTAAGACCGCTGTGTAATACTGCTATATGTTCCCCGAACCTGGCGCGAAAGCGGTGTTCGGTTTGGGAAATCAAGGCAATTTCCGGCACAAGCACCAACGCGGTCTTGTGTTGTTTAAGCGTCTGCGCCACAGCCCTCAGATATACCTCGGTTTTCCCGCTACCTGTCACTCCGTGAAGCAAGAAGACAGAAAACATCTCTTTGTGCAGGTCGGTTTCTATTGTTGAGACAGCGGCTTTTTGCTCATCGTTTAACTCAGGCAGAATACAATCGCATTCTATAATATCTCCAAACGGGTCTCGATATACAGGCCGCTGTGTCATATGGACAAGCCCAGCCTCCGCGAGTTTTTTTATAAGCACGGAGGAAGCAGAAGGGACGTGCTTTTTGAGCTGCGAAAGAGACATGTCAGGCATCCCAGAAAGAATATCGAGAATTTTTTGCCTGTTTTTAGAGATGACAGAAGAAGTTGACAGGCATCCTTGTTGAAGCGATACATACCATTCCAATTTTGGCAATACCTTGCTCTGGCGGATTTTTTGCGAAATCAAGATCAACCCTGATGCGGCCATATTGCTGAGAATAGATCTGGTTAGGTTGCTAGCCTTTGCCTTAAGCTCTTTATATGTTGCGGTTTGCTGTTGGGCAAGTATAGCCAGCGCCTTTTTTTCAGCGTTTGCCAGTTCGCGGCTCTGAAGCGCCTGGATCCCCTCTTCTGTAATGACTATTGACTCAGTAGAAGAAGCGGCCATCTCGCTTGGAAGGGCGGTCTTTATAACTTCTCCGAGAGGACATAGATAATATTGAGAAATCCATATAAAAAATGGGATCATATCAGCAGGAAAAAGTGGGCGGTCATCCAATATACCGATGATCTTTTTGAGAGAAGGATGTTGTGAGGTCTCTATGAAATCAACTACATATGCGCTGATCTCTTTATTGCCAAAGGGTACCCAAACCCTATGCCCTTTTTCGATCCGTTCCTGAAGCGTCTCAGGCACCTCGTAGTGAAACAGCCCCTCGATATGAAGCGGAACCGCCACCTCTGCAAATTTTTTTTTTGCGTCCATAAAAGATTGATACCATACAACAGGACTTATGTGATATATTTTTGATGGACTTTGTAAAAAGTCCATCACGTCTATTTTGCATAGGTCAATATTTTTTCCTGCGCCGGTTTAAAACGGTTGGCAGGTGGCCTTTTTGTAAAGTTATCAAAAGGAGAAAATTATGTGTGGCATAGTGGGCTATATAGGGAGTCAGGACGCGCTTCCCATATTACTGGACGGTCTTAAAAAGCTTGAATATCGCGGTTACGATTCTGCTGGAGTTGCTTTGGTTTGCGGGTCCGATCTGGTTATAAAGCGATGCGCAGGCAAGGTATTGGACCTGGAAAAAATAATCGACAAAGAATCTTTTCCTGTTTCCAGTGTCGGCATTGGGCACACCAGATGGGCTACTCACGGCAGACCTTCTGATAACAATGCCCATCCCCATGTGGCAGGCTCCACAGTAGTAGTGCACAATGGGATCATAGAGAATTACCTGTCCCTAAAAAAAGAGTTAATGGCTAATGGCCGGGTATTTTCTTCAGAGACCGATACCGAGGTGATAGCGCATATGATTGATGACTACTTGCAGACTGAAGATAATCTTGCGGCCGCAGTGCGCAAGGCGCTGAAGGGATTACAAGGTTCTTACGCGCTTCTTGTCTTTAACGAAAAATATCCAGATCGCTTAATCGCAGCGCGAAAGGAAAGTCCTCTTGTGCTGGGAGGAGGAAACGATAATTTTTTTGTGGCGTCTGACATTCCCGCAATCCTTAGCCACACTAACAATGTGACGTATCTGGAAGATGGCGATATGGCGGTTATATCGCGCGAAGGATTCACAATCTTTGATGAAAAAGGAGGGGAAGTTCAACGGCCATTCACTACGATCACATGGTCTCCGGTTATGGCTGAAAAAGCCGGGTATAAGCATTTTATGCTTAAAGAAATATTTGAGCAGCCAAGAGCGATTATAGACACATGCAGGGGGTATGTATTGCCTTTTGAGGGAGAGATTGCGTTTGGAGATATTGGCTTGAGCAATGACATATTCTGTAAAATTAAAAAAATATTTATCGTTGCATGCGGCACATCCTGGCATGCAGGTCTTATCGGAAAGTTTCTTATTGAACAATATTGCAGGGTGCCTGTTGAGATCGATCTCAGTTCAGAGTTCCGCTATAGAACCCCAATCCTGGATAAGGAAACACTTGTCATAGCAATTTCACAGTCTGGCGAGACTGCGGATACGCTTGCCGCTATGGGGGAGGCGCAACGCCTGGGCGCCAAGTGTATTGCTGTTTGCAATGTCGTCGGGAGCAGCATTGCAAGAAAGGCGGAAGGGATTATATATACCCATGCCGGCCCTGAGATAGGGGTCGCTTCCACAAAGGCGTTCACTACTCAGCTTGTGGCTCTCTATATGTTTGCCATATACCTGGGGCGGTTGCGTGGCGAGATATCACCTGACGCTGCCCGCGAAATGATTGCAGACCTCATGCGCTTACCCCATCTCCTGGAAAAGGCGCTGGGCGAGGAAAAGGCAATCAAGAAAATTGCTAAAAAATACTTTAAGGCCCAGGACTTTTTGTACCTGGGTCGCGGGATTCGTTACCCAGTGGCGCTTGAAGGCGCGCTTAAGCTAAAGGAGATATCATACATTCACGCCGAGGGGTATCCTGCCGGAGAGATGAAGCACGGCCCTATTGCGCTAATTGATGAACATATGCCTGTGGTTGTTCTCTCCGGAGATAGGGTCACATATGAAAAAATACTAGGCAATGTCGAGGAGGTTGTCGCAAGAGGAGGGAGGGTGATAGCAGTCTGCGAGGAGGGCGATCTCCGGATTAAGGAAAAAACAGAGGATATAATCACTATCCCATCGACTCCCTCTCCCTTAATGCCTGTTGTTATGACCGTGCCGCTTCAGATTCTGGCGTATCATATAGCAGTGCTGAGAGGCACAGATGTTGATCAGCCCAGGAATCTTGCCAAGAGCGTTACTGTAGAATAACGTGGAACGACAACGCCATGCCTGCGTCGCGCCTTGCGCTATGTCTTATGATGCTATGTATAAAACTGCGGTGGAGAAAACATGTTGGATAGGTTCTATTTATCCAGGTTCACCTTCTCAATCAAAGACGAACTAGACGAACTAGGGGACGAGTATTGATATATTGATTGACATGGTTAAATTTGCCTACTATTTGTATTTGGTATGCCACGAAAAGCTAGAATTGATGCTGCTGGCGCGCTTCACGCACATCATCGTGCGTGGAATTGAGCGCCGTAAAATCTTTTGGGAAG
>JAZDIE010000314.1:0-8075 GCA_043805295.1 Pseudomonadota bacterium | reverse complement strand
CACAATAGTATATATCCTGCTTCTAAAAATCCTCCCAACAAGACAAAAACTAAATACCTATTGCCAAACATGTTTGGATATCTGCACAATCACCTTGCTTGTATATTTTACAGGCGGGATTGATAGCATAAATTCAGTTTTTTATATCCTTATAATAATATACTGCACCCTATTTCTCGGTAAAACAGGGGGGCTGACTTCTGCAACAATAAGCAGCATCGCCTACGGTCTCTTGCTTTGCCTTGAGCACTACTCAATAATTCCGCATACCCGCGCCACAAACTCTGAGTATGACTTCACCACAGGATATATGTTTTCCAAAATTTTTATCCATTCTACCTTGTTTTATATCGCGGCGTTTCTGATAAAATTTGCTGTTGAAAAAGAAAAGGCTGCTCAACAATTGTTGGTTCAGGTAGAAACCGAGTTTCTTGAACTCGACCTCTTGCACAAGGCCATCATTGAATCGGTAAACTCAGGTATAGTAACGATTGACCTCAATAAAAATATACGATCATTCAATAAAGCCGCGGAAGACATTACCGGATTTAAATCCGGTAATGTCATGGGTATGCCTATTGACCATATTTTTCCAGAACTCACTGCGCCGTTAAATCAAGATCATAAGTTTCAGGCTGAACCGCAACAACTAACGCGTTTTACACAAATGACTGAGGAGGGATACGAACAAAGATTTACCTCTGGAGATATTCAATCATCGCCTGTCAGGCGGGACGAAATGACAGCGCAGGGTGTGTATGGAAACAAAATAGTCCTTGGCTTTTCCATATCTCCGCTGTTGGACGGAAATCAACAAAAGATCGGACAAATAATTATCTTCCAGGACCTCACAGCAAACAAGCAGATGGAACAGAATATGGAAAAGAACAAACGGCTAGCGCTCATCGGCGAGATGGCCGCAGGGCTTGCACACGAGGTGAGAAATCCACTGGTTTCCTTGAGCGGATCAATCCAATTACTTAGAAAAAATCTGGAGTTAGACGCCACTAATGAGCGGCTGATGAAGGTTGTCTTAAGGGGGAGGGATCAATTAGAACGGCTGGTGACTAACTTCCTATTGCTTTCAAAACCCACCAAAACCGACTGTAAAAAAATAGATATAAAAAAGGTGATCCTGGATACACTTGAGACAGTACGCCAGTCCCCCGACTGGAACGATAACATCCGGATAACCACAACCTTTTGCATCAACATGGAGCTTTATGTAAACGAAACAGAAATGCAACAGGTCTTGTGGAACATCATACTGAACTCAGTGCAGGCAATGCCGGACGGCGGAGACCTGAATATCAATACCTTAAATACACAAAAAGGCGATACCACATGGCTTTCGATCACCATATCTGATACTGGCAAGGGGATAGAGGAATGCGATTACATCAATATATTTCAGCCGTTTTTTACGACAAGAGAGGCAGGTACTGGCCTTGGTCTGGCAATAGCCCAAAAAATAATTTCAGCCCACTCAGGAACCATACATATTGAAAGTATTCCACATAAAGGGACAAAATGCCTGCTATCGTTCCCCCTTGCCTTTATATGAAAATAGTCACAACTTATTGTTTTTTATAAGGAGGTTTTTTTTAATAGATTTTTGAATTACTACTTTTTTATTACCAATTTTAGACAAGAGTGAGGCTATGAATAGAATACATATTAAGAAAATTTCAGAGGAGCACAACCTAAGAAGCAATCAGGTTGAAGCAACCGCATTGTTGCTTGAAGATAATGCCACAGTCCCCTTTATCGCCCGGTATAGGAAGGAAGCGACCGGCGGTCTGGATGAGGTTGCAATAATAACCATTCGAGACCGTATTGCCCAACTACGCGACCTTGACGAAAGACGTGAAAGTATACTGAAGTCACTCACGGAGCGTGAAATTCTAACAGACGAACTAAAAGAAAAAATACTTGCGGCTGAGACCTTGGCGTCACTTGAGGACATATACTTGCCGTATCGGCCAAAACGTAGAACAAGGGCAACTGTGGCGCGTGAAAAAGGACTTGAGCCGCTTGCTCAGCTTTTGTTCAGCCAAAACGAAACCATTGTACCTTTGTTAGAGGCCGCGTCCTTTATTGATGTGGAAAAGGGGGTGCTCACGGCTGAAGATGCGCTATCCGGCGCTAGAGATATTATCGCCGAATGGGTCAATGAAGATCAGGATGCACGAGAGTATATGCGCAGACTTTTTATGGAAAAGGGTAGTTTTAGATCAACTGTAATACCAGGCATGGAAGAAAAAGGGGCCAAGTTTAGGGACTACTTTGATTATGTAGAGCCGGTTCATACAGTTCCGTCGCACCGCGTTTTGGCTATACGACGAGGGGAAAAAGAAATTGCCTTAGAGTTAAGGATATTACCACCCGAGGATGAAGTCTTATCTGTATTGGAAAAGTTGTTCGTTAAAAATAGTAGTAAAAGCGCAGCACAGGTTAGCGAAGCAGTGAAAGACGCCTATAAACGGTTGCTTTCTTGTTCAATGGAAACAGAAACACGGATTACTTTAAGAAAAAGGGCCGATACTCAGGCAATTTTAGTATTTGCAGACAACCTAAAAGAACTGCTTCTCGCAGCTCCACTTGGCCAAAAATGTGTAATGGCAATTGATCCAGGCATTAGAACCGGATGCAAAATAGTATGTCTTGATAGACTAGGTAAAATTCTAGCAATAGATACCATATATCTTTTTTCATCTGATAAGAACAAATCCATCGCTGAACAGACAGTGTCTTCTCTATGCGAAACACACAAAATCGAGGCCATAGCTATTGGAAACGGAACCGCCGGACGAGAGACCGAGGCCTTTATTAGAGGTCTTGATGCATTGCATAACATTCCCATTGTGCTGGTAAGTGAAACAGGGGCATCGGTCTACTCAGCATCAAAAGTTGCCCGTGACGAGTTTCCCGACCTGGATGTGTCATATCGTGGCTCGGTTTCTATTGGCAGACGCCTTATTGACCCTCTTGCTGAACTGGTTAAGATAGATCCAAAATCAATAGGCGTAGGACAGTATCAGCATGATGTTGATCAAAAGGCGCTCAAGGCGTGCCTGGATGATGTAGTGGTAAGCTGTGTCAACGCTGTTGGAGTTGACGTAAACACAGCAAGCGAGCAATTACTTGCATATGTGTCAGGGTTAGGAACTCAACTTGCAAAGAATCTCGTGGCATTCAGAAATGAAATCGGCTCATTCACATCAAGAACTCAACTCCTGAAAATACCGCGACTAGGGCCTAAGGCATTTGAACAATCAGCCGGCTTTCTAAGAATCAGAAACTCAAGCAACCCCCTTGATGGCAGCGCTGTCCATCCTGAATCATATAAAATCGTTGAACAAATAGCATCTGATTTAAAATGCCCGGTCAAATCATTGATTGGAGACTACTCAGTTAGGAACAGAGTAAAAATTTCAATGTATGTAACGGATAAAGTGGGAATCCCTACTCTGACAGACATTCTTAACGAACTGTCAAAACCCGGACGTGATCCCAGAAGCAAACTGGAGATAATTAAATTCGCAGAGGGGTTGAATAAACTCGAAGACCTTAAGGTAGGCATGAAGCTGCCTGGCGTAGTCACAAACGTAACAGCTTTTGGCGCATTTATAGACGTTGGCGTTCACCAAGATGGTTTGGTGCATATAAGTCAATTGGCAGACCGGTTTGTAAAAGACACTAAAGAGGTGGTCAAGGTTCATCAGAAAGTAACTGTAACCGTGCTGGATGTTGACTTGTCGCGAAAGCGGCTTGCGCTTTCCATGAAACAGACTCCCTTATTGAATGCAGGCTAGGCGTAGAGGGACGGGTCCGGTTCAGCGGCGGTAAGCCGTCCACTGAACCGGTTGTTAGTTAACCGTCTTTTCGCAGTCCTGCCAAAAGCCATGAAAGACGTTCATGCTACGATCAGTCGAGGTCGAAACGGTCAAGGTTCATGACTTTGTTCCACGCCGCTACAAAGTCGTGCAGGAACTTCTCCTGGGAGTCCTCACATCCGTAGACTTCCGCTAATGTCAGCGGCGGCGCGAAAATGTACCAAATAGGGCGGTTTGAAAATGCGAGGCAAAAATAGAAATAAAAGCAGTCATTGGAGACCGCCATCAGGGGCATATGGGGGACGACCGTAAATTTTCAAATATTTTCTTCCATCTGATATCCTTCTTCTTTGACTATCTTTTCACCTCTCTGAACGGCCACACTCACCGCAGCGGGTGTCAAATCCAACCTCCTCGCGATATCTACTATCGACATCCTCAATTCTGCCGCAGACCAATAGCAAAGTAAATCCCTGGCCATCACCCGGCCCCGCTGTCTTCCCTTTCCAGTTATGTAATCCTTTTCCAACCGGAATATCTGCGAAACCCTCTCGACAACTTTTTCAAAATCATATCCAAGGCTTTTCAGCCTATACTTCCTGGAAAAATGCTTCTCCGATTCCAAAAGTATCTCACTTACAAAGTCGCCTTCTCCGAGTATCCTCTGATCGCTCTTGATCCTATCCTGTCCATTGAGCCTTATCTTCTTCACCGCATCCCAGCCGCCAAGGCTCCTTATCAGACCTCCTCCCACCAGCTCGGACCGCCTTCCCTGATCAATTCCTTTTTCAACATATGATCGGTACTTTTTCCGGGCATCGCCTAATCTCTTCCCAAAATAACCCAGCACATATTCAACCTCTTGCCATTCCCTCTTTTTCCCCATCAGGGCGCTATGACCGCTATAGGCATATTTATCCAACTCCCACAAATCGGTAACTATTTTGGCACGCAAAGGATTCAAGTGAATATAACGAACCAGTTCCAGTAAATAACCATCTTCCTGGCAGACAATGGATTTGTATCTATTTTGGAAAAGCTGACCATGCCGCCTATGCCTTTTATTATAGGTCACAGCATAGCCGGTAAGCAGTCTTCGCATTAGAAGGGCGATTCCTTGAGGTCCGCTTCTCAATAAAAAATGGGCGTGGTTAGGCATAAAAGCCCAAGCGTAGCATTCGGTTTTAGTTTCTGGCAGGAGAACAGATAGCCTATTGATAAAGTTCTCACAATCACTATTGTCACTGAATATCTTCCGACGTTCTATTCCCCTGATTATGACATGATGCAAAAGACCCGGGGTATCTATGCGTGCGACTCTAGGCATAACCCCCATATACAATTGATATACTATGTTGTCAACTTATTTTACTTATTTACGGTCGTCCCCTAAAGCCCCTAAAGCCCGTCTAGAGGAGTTTTGCCTCGGCAACTTCACTACTCTCAAGCACTTCATGAAGACGAATGGTAGCGGAAACAAGAAAGCCTGCCGCATAGTCCAATACTGACAGGAAACTCTCGTCAGACTGGTTCTTGTACACTACAAGTTCATAGTCATCGTTGCCAAATTCTGCGTGGCGATCGATGAGTGCTCTCTTGTTACTGTGAGTTTCAGTGCACAGAAAATTATACAAAGAACGATACTCCTCAACCATTCCTGCACGCTCAAACTTGGAATAGATGCTAAGAGGTTCATAGCCTTTGTTTTTCAGCTCTTCGAACTCACGCTCATCCTTAGCGATGATAGAGTCAAGGTTTGGCAGGGCGCTTATTTCAGCTAAATATGGATTCTGCGTATCTCTGGCTTCTTTTAGTACTTTGAGCCATTCCTTGAGATCGTTAGCTTCGATAAAATATCCATATTTCGGATCTTGTGCCAGATTGTGAAACTCAACATACGCCTCCAAGAAGGTACGGAATAGCGGGCGTACACCTAGCTTGCCTTTGTTGTTCATAAGGATAAGGATGCACCCTACGAATTCAAGAAGTGAGCTATAGAGAGATACCAGGCCAAAATGTAGTCTATGGTGTTTGTCAAACTGAAGCCCACTCAAGAGTTCCAAGCATCGATCGTGCAGTTCCCCAAGATACTCTTTGATTTCCATTGCTTTACGATCTCATTGGCATAACGCTCGGCATAACCCGGAGTGGCCCGACAGGGACACGATCGGGTTCATGCCGTTGTTAGCGGGTTTTTAGATTGATACACCAAGGAAATCGCGTACACTCGTTTTCCACTCCTCTTTGACTTGCTGTGTTTGACAGTAATCTCCGAGCTGTGCCGATACGATAGCTGTATCCGGCCAATTGAGACCAGATCTGATGGCAATATCTCTGGCAAGCTTATTGTCTGAATGAATCCAGTCTATGATAATGATGTCTTCCGATGCAGATTCATGAACAACAAGGTCTTCAGGAATTCGGTGCCGGTTCTCGATGGCCAGCGCCAGCAGTGGTCCACTCGGACATTTTTTTGCTACTGAGATAGCACGGATCAGAGCTGTTCCCATTACTGGAAAAAGCGTCATGATCCCACGACCAAGACAGACCGTTTTGTCGGGTTCAGCCGCCCTTGTTACGGATTCAGGATAACAGGATAAGATATCTGCAAATTTCCCATCGGAAATGGTTGCCTTGGCATATCGGCCTGAACTTGCGACATGCCGAAGCAGGGACAAGGCTATAGCCACCGGTCTCTCGAAAGTGTTTTCCGGAAAATCACTGACGATAACAAAACCGTCACCAAGTTGGTGAGCAAAAATCCTATCAGGAGATTCGGTATAGCATTGCGTACCAATTTGGAAGATTCCTTTCATAAGTTCGCCGAGCGATAGGAGAACAGAATCTTCCTTGTCATATAGATGACCAAACCCTTCAAGGTCAATATGTATTGCCCATCGACCGACAGGCCTGTCCATTAATCCTTGCATTTTACGATCATGCTTCTGTTGATAACTGATCCGCCAAAGAGACCGAACTGTCCAGCGGTGACCATGGCACCTGTATCTCCGCTCTTTTCCAATACTTCATAGCCTTTTGCTCCGCAGAGTTGTCCGGCTTTTTCATAGCACATACCCCAGTTAAGGGCACTTCCAGAGCAGTTTATTGAATACCCCTCCTTACCATCTGAGGTGAATGTCTTGGAGGCTGTGGCGCAACCGCTCATGAAAACCACGATGGATAGGATCACTACTACCTTTCTCATGTGTTCTCCTTTCTCTGTGATTCACCGCTAACCATTGATTGTCAGGAACTTTTGACCTGATAATAGGAACCTTTACCTGCTATCAGGTCAATTTGACCTTATAATATATTATCAGGAACTTTTGACCTGATAAGTTGACTTATTACCTATTATCAGGTCAATTTGATCTAGTTTTGATATTTTATAAATATCACTTGACGATCCGTCGGGATTGTTTCCCAACGACCTGTTTATACACAACCTGCCTGCGTGCATCGCGCAGGCAGGCCAGCACCCTGATCTGAGATATCATAAAAGGCCACAAGTGGAAGCTTTTACAAAACAGCCTCATTTAACTGATTACTTTTCCTTTTAAATTTAATAACAAAAGGGATATCGTATATCAAGTTTAAAAGCATCAACCTCTACCTAAAGGAAGAGTTTAGGATGCCTTGTTTTTTTCAAAAAGCATTTGGCCAAAAAAGACATTGATAAATTAATCACTAACTATCATATAAGCAGTCGAGCGAGATTCTTCTGTAGACTTATTCGAAGTTTGGGAGTTGGTCAGATGTACGGAAATTGCGATGTGAAAACTGCGCGGAAAACCTTCACTATTATGATATGACAGGAAAAGAAAAAATGTCTTCAAACATACTAATAAGCACTCATTTTATAAGCAAGGCCTATGGATCTCAACCACTGTTTACCGACATTTCTCTACAGGTTTTCGACAATGAACGCATGGGTTTGATCGGCCCCAATGGCGCGGGAAAATCTACATTCTTGAAAATCCTTGCTGACATAGAGCCTGTCGATTCCGGAGAGATTTCACGAAAAAGGAACACACACATTATTTGCCTCCCGCAAGAAGACGTTTTTGATCCGGAAAAAACTATAGAAGAGACCTTGTTTCAATCCATTCCCAAAGAGCTTGAGGTATGGCAATTAAAGGAGCGCCGCCAGGAAATCATGAGCCTCATTGAACTGAATAACACAAACCAAAAGGCAAAAGAACTCTCCGGCGGGTGGCGCAAAAGGTTGGCCATTGGTCA
>JAZDIE010000313.1:0-3367 GCA_043805295.1 Pseudomonadota bacterium | reverse complement strand
CAGTCTTCTGTATGACTTTCTTATTGTATTTACAGTATGTTAATGTGGATTGGACAGGGGAAAACCCCAGGAACTTCAGTCTAAACCCATACTGATGGATTCGTAAACAAAGGAAAAACCAGACATGAAATGTGAATGCAGTGATAAACAAGACATTCTAAGTGTAGTGAGCCAGGTATACGGTAAAATCGCAAAGCAAGAGGGATCGTGCTGCGATTCGCCTTTGTCATGTTGCGGGGGGATATCCTCTGCTCATGACATTGCCATATCCGTTGGCTATAGCAGCAAAGAGCTGGAAGCTCTTCCGGATGGGGCTAATATGGGGCTTTCCTGCGGCAATCCCACAGCAATTGCGTCACTTGAGCCAGGAGAAATTGTTCTGGACATTGGATCAGGCGGCGGTTTTGACGTATTCATCGCTGCAAAAAAAGTCGGCCCATCAGGATATGTCATTGGCGTGGATATGACCCCCGACATGATAGCAAAAGCGCGACGAAATATAAAGTCGTTTAAGGAAAAGACTGGCCAAAAGAATGTCGAATTCCGTCTGGGCGAGATCGAGCATCTGCCCGTAGCCGATGCCTGCGTGGATGTGGTGATTTCTAACTGTGTCATTAACCTGTCGCCGGACAAGCCCCAAGTCTGGCGAGAAATCGCGCGGGCGCTCAAGCCTGACGGACGGGTATCGATCTCGGATATTGCGCTGCTACGCCCTCTCCCTGAAAATATCCGCAAGTCTGTCAATGCGCTTGTCGGCTGCATAGCAGAGGCAGCGCTCATAAACAAAATACAAGAGATGATCCGGGCTGCGGGTTTGGTCGAAGAAAAACTTGAGACTAAAACCAACTATATAGACCAGATGATCGACTTGTCTGATCCCAGGTTCAGTGAAATCGCCTCAAGCCTTCCAGCCGGAACAAGACTGAGCGATTATGCTGTGAGCATAACCATTACAGCAAGAAAGCCAACTCTGGATCAATAAAACGCATGGCCATGCCGGAGATAAAAGGGTATTATAATGGGAATAACATCTTAGTAACAGGAGATGCTGACACAACGCTAAGAGGAAGCCCGTTTTTTGTGGACTGCCCCAGTTGTTTAAGCTTTGCCACATGATTAGCGTTCAGAATAACTCCGGCTGGGAGCAAGGCCTGAGCCGGATTTTTGGGGGACAATAGCGGGGCGACAAGCACATCGAGGGGGTTAAGCTGAGATGCCGGTTTTTCAATAGCAGCAGATGAAAATTCTGATAGAACAAGTCGCACCTTGGCCTGAGATATGGCATAACAATATTCCTTAGATCTACCTCCGCGTGGGACCAGCCCTGATATTTTGCCCCTTAAGAATGCCTTTGGCACGACCGGAGTAAGGACGTCAATACCGCTTCCGTCAAACTCGGCCTTTAGACTTCCAATAAACATATTAAGTATTTCAGATATTGCGTCGCAGAGCTGTTCATCTGTATCAGGCGGCGCGCCAAAAAGTTCGGAAAATAACGCAATTGCAGAGTCTCTGGCAACTTCAACCTCAAAGTCCATCCATGCTCCGGGCTGTTTCAGGATAAAAACAGACCATCCGACGATATCGGTATCCTTTGCTGTTTCGAATGCCTCAGGGGTGGACTCGCTTGTGGACCCGACCCCCATCTGTTCAAATATTCCGCCAAAAATTTTATCAATGTTGCATATCTGGCTAAGCTGGAGTAGCTTTTCGCTTAACCCCATTGGCTTTTGTTCAGCCGCTTCCGGCTTGGGCTGCTTCGAAAGCAGGTCTTTATGCTTGAGCATAAATTCAAGGCTTGCTATCCGTTCTTTTAGCTTGACTTGGTTTGCAAATAAGCGGGAAAGCGCTTTAAGCATGACCTCTAAATCTTGCCACTCAATAGGTTTTTTTATGCACTGATCAGCTCCTGCAACGATCGCCGCCAGTATCTCCTCCTTTGGAGTCGTCTCCTCTGCCAGCAGCACAATATATGTATAGCCTGATGTCTCTCCTTCCCTCAGCTTTCGGCAGATATCAATCCCGTCCTGCTGCGGAAGTTTCCAGTTTAAAAACGCAATCTCAGGGGCATTGCTTGACTGAAGCGCTTTCCATGCCTCAGCGCCATCCTCTACAGCGGTTACATTATAACCCCACTTGGCAAGAGCGACGTCCAGCATCCTGCGCGAAATTTTATTGTCGTCAGCCACCAGTATCTTCATGACTACCCCTGAAAAAACAATCGGAAAAACTCGACATTTCTTAATACATTATGATAAATTTTCAATAAAAGAAACATTCAAGCTACAAGTGTCAGTCCGGAAAGGAACAAAAAAGATGAAAGTCTGGCAAAAACTAGAAGAACATGCTCATGAAATGCAAAAAAAAGAAAAACATCTCAAGGTGTTGCTTGAAGAGCCTCAGAGGCTTGAAAAATATTCTCTTAGAGGCGCAGGCATGTTTTATGACTTTTCCAGACAAAGAATCGAAGAAAAAACAATACCCCTTTTATTAGAGCTTGCAGAAGAACAAAATCTTATAGGCCAATTTCAAGCAATGGCGCAGGGCAAAAAGGTGAATGTCACAGAAAACAGGAGCGCCCTGCACACGGCTGCCAGGGATTTTTCCGGAAAGCCTCTCATGCTGGACGGAATAGATATCATGCCGCTGCTTAATAAGGTCAGACAAGATATCAAGGTGTTTTCCGAACATGTTCATCAAGGGGAGATATGTGGTTCAACAGGCAAACGGTTCAGGCATGTGGTGGTCATCGGAATTGGAGGCTCATACCTTGGCGCCCGTTTTGTAAGCGAGGCGCTCAAGGCATACGCAGATAAAGACATAGAACTCCACTACCTTGCCAATGTGGACATCCACAACTTCGGTCAGATAGTCTCGGCAATTGATCCTGAGACTACGCTATGGATCATTATCTCAAAAACCTATACCACACCAGAAACCATGTCAAACGAGGCGCAGGCGCGGGCATATATGAAAAATAAGGGACTAGATCCTTCAAAACACTGCGTAGCCGTCACTGCAAAGGGGAGTCAGGGGGACGATCCCGCCGCTCCTCTGATCTCCGCCTTCCACATGTTCGATTTTTTCGGGGGAAGATATAGTGTCTCTTCCGCGGTAGGCGGGCTTCCGCTCAGCCTCTATCTTGGATATGAACGGTTTGAGGCGTTTCTGAAAGGGGCTGAACAGATGGACATCCATACTAAAGCCGCTCCGGCAAAAGAGAACATACCTTTGATCGCGGCGCTTATCTCTGTATGGAACAACAATTTCCTGGGATATCCGGCCCAGGCGATTATCCCTTACGCAGAGCCTTTGCATAAGCTGGCCGCGCATATTCAACAATTAAACATGGAAAGCAACGGCAAAT
>JAZDIE010000312.1:0-14101 GCA_043805295.1 Pseudomonadota bacterium | reverse complement strand
ATCAATATACTCTTCTTTTAGGGTAGGAACAATACCCCAGCTTAGAATTTTTTCTTTTTCGAGAAATGATTTCAAATCTTTGGCATATAGGATAAAACGTTCAAAATACTCATAGGCGTCAAAGCTTACTATATCCGCCGGAGAGTCAAGGAGTATAGACCAATCAGTGTTTCCACAAACATGCACGCCGGCTAACCCTCCAGCAGCGTGAATCTGATCAATTACCTCGTTAATCAGTTTTTGCACCTCTTCCTTGGATACCCCGATAACCGCAGAAGATCCAAACCCGGCCAGTCCTGGCTCGTCAATAAAGAGAATAACCGGAGCGCCGCACAACTTAAGTTGCTCCACCTGCCATCGCGCTTTTAACGCAATAGTCTTTGTTAGCGCGTCACGTAACCGGTCGTCATAGAACAATGCCTGTTTATCCTGATTGGAAATTCCAAGACAAAGGGTTACAGGACCTGATATCTGACCCTTGATAGCAAATGGGGAGGAGGCTTTTTTAAATGCCTCCAGAAAAACAAAAAAACCAGGGGCCTCGTCTTGCGCTAGCACAAACCTAGACTCATCCAGCGGTTTTGTCCCATCTGTGACTGCTACATATTCTTCCCAAAACCCAAGAAGGCTATTTTCAAAAACAGGCAAGGAGGTATTTACCAGAACACGGTCCTCGACCATCACAAGACCAGGCACCCCCGAGATAAATTGACGCAGCAGACCCTCTTTTTTATAAAAAGGAAGTTGTACCCAAAGCGGGATATCAGGGGTATAGCGGCTTACAATATCTGTCGCTTCCCTGTGATCGCGTACAGGAAGACTCCCAATGAGCGCCGCGCGCGCGTCTGGACGTAACTTTGATAGCATAGAAATCCTCATTTTAAATAACTTTAGGCACTTAACTGGACATAGACTATTGCTTTCCTTTTAGCTGACGCGGTTGAATTTCTCCTATCTCAAAAAATGCACAGTTAAGCCACTCACAACCAAGCTGGAAAAGTTCAACCTCGCTTTCCTTCGCTTTCTCAAGCATTTCCAAAGGGACGTTGTACCGTTTTAGAAAAGAACTTTCAAAGACAAAACGCCTGAATCTTTCAATATCATAGCTTGCCATGAAAAACATTTCCCTGCTTTTTTCCGTAAGCTCTCTTCTCCCTGAAAACGAACGCGCCCGCATGGCAAACTCCATCCATCTTTTGTTCACCGTATCGTAGATATCCACCCCTTGATTTTGCCTCCAATCCTCTACTGTCCACTCGTCCTTTTCTTGAAATCCTAAGCAGTGCTCTTCCTTAACAAAAAAATAGAATTGCTCCGGGGAGTCCTGCTGTTCCCTTGTATTGGCAAGTCCAAGCGGGTAGTAACGGCATGACGCAGGGCGGTCTGTGTATACAAGACAACCGTCTTCTCTAACAAAAGGACAAGTCCTTTCAGTATCGTTAATCATCTTCAGTGTTGCTACAGGAAGCCCATAGTTATTAAGAATCTCTGGCTTTGTATAGATGGAAAGAAACTCTGAAGAAGATAGCTCCAGACGATTTTTTAAACGAATGACATCATAGGGGGTAAGGATTATATCTATGCCGCTGCAACACTTTGTATAGCAGGCAAGTCCCTTGTGGCAACGGAAACAGAAGGAAGAATCCTTTAAAAGTTGAATAGGTTCAAGTTGCGATTTTGTACAAGCTTCAGTTGGGGGGGCATCTTTTAACACAAAATATCTCCTTTAATGATTTTTTGCCTTGTCAAATCTGGAAAACTGCATAGTGAACGTCCCTCTCCCCTGTGTGGCGGAACGGAGGGAAGTAGAATATCCGAACATCCTGCAAAGCGGGACTGTTGCATGTATCGCATGCAGGTTTTTCCTGGGGACAATACCTTCAATCCTGCCTCCGCGTGCGCTCAAGTCTCCTATAACATCTCCGAGAAAAGAATCAACAACCAATACCTCAACTGTCATGATTGGTTCCATAAGGATGGGGCGACCCCTGCCAAAAGCCTCTTTGCAGGCCATGGATGCCGCTACCTTATAGGCCAGCTCGCTTGATTGACCGTCCTTGAATGACCCTCCTATAAGAGATGCCTCTATATCCACTATGGGATATCCCATGATTGTTCCTGCTGAAAGCGACTCAAGCACTCCGGCCTCTACAGATGGGATATAAACAGCAGGGATCAAATCATCAGAGACACGGCTCACAAATCGGTTGCCTGCCCCTCGTTCCAATGGAGCAAGAAGAATCGCAACCTGTCCAAAGTGGCTCTGGCCGGCTATTTCCCGCGCAAAAGTTGCCATAGCCTCAGCTTTTTCTTCCATTGTCTCCCTGTATACCACCTGAGGCCGCCCTGCGTTTACCTGAGTATTGAATTCTCGTTTAAGCCGGTTCAAAATAATCTCAAGATGAAGTTCTCCCATGCCTGAGATTAATATCTGTCCTGTCTCGTCATCCTGTCGATGCCGGAACGTGGGGTCTTCAACCGATAGTTTTTCCAGGGAATCGTTCAGCCTATCCTGATCATCATGCGTTTTAGGCTCGATTGCCATAGATATAACAGGCTCATAAGCATCTATCCTCTCAAGCAAAACAGGATGGGATGGATCAGAGAGCGTGTCTCCTGTAACTGCGTCTTTAAGCCCCATAACTCCAACGATATCGCCTGGGCCGGCATGCTCTATCCTTTCGCGCTTATTTGCGTGCATAGACATAATGCGGGATATTTTTTCCAGCTTTTTTTTCCCAGGGTTTAACACCTCGGCGCCACTTACAAGTTTTCCTGAATATATGCGCACATAGGTAAGTTTGCGGCCTTGATCCATCATTACCTTAAAGGCAAGCGCGGCCAGGGGATCTTTTTCAGAACAATTACATATGATTGTTTTCCCTGTATTTGGGTCATGCCCTTCTGTCTGCGGGACTTCAAGCGGATTTGGAAGATAATAGCCAATAGCATCTAAAAGCGGCTGTACACCCTTATTTTTCAAGGCTGAACCGCAAAGCACAGGCACCACCTTAAGTTTGATGGTCAGCCTGCGCAGGCTTGCTGTCAGCATATCAGGCGATATTGGCGTTTCAGCAAGATATGCCTCCATAATGGCGTCATCATTCTCCGCGATGATTTCTATCAGCTTTTCGCGAAATTCCTGGGCTTCTGACTTCATATGATCTGATATTGGCCCAACATCGAATGTCGCGCCTAGCGTCTCCGAATGCCAAGATATCTGCTCCATACGAATCAAATCAACAACCCCTTTGAATTCAGACTCACGGCCTACCGGTATCTGCACTATAGCCGGCACTGTGGCCAGGCGCTCCCTCATCATATCAACAGTACCGAAAAAATCCGCCCCTACTCTGTCCAGTTTGTTGATAAAGGCTATCTTGGGCACATGGTACCTATCCGCCTGCCGCCAAACAGTTTCAGATTGAGGCTCAACCCCGCCTACAGCACAAAACACGCCGATCGCGCCATCTAAGACCCTTAACGATCGTTCCACCTCTATCGTAAAATCCACATGTCCTGGTGTATCTATTATGTGAACCTCTGAACCCTTCCAAAAGCACGTGGTAACAGCCGAGGTAATTGTAATCCCTCGTTCCTGTTCATCCGGCATCCAATCCATGATCGCTTCGCCGTCATGAACTTCCCCCATCTTGTGCGAACGTCCAGTGTAGTATAGAATTCTTTCAGTAACAGTGGTCTTGCCTGCATCTATATGCGCAATTATCCCAATGTTTCTGATTTTTGATAGTTTATTGGCGCTCATAAGGAAATAAAACCTGTTCCACAGACCACAGACGATGTGTTTTTGTGGGCTATCGTCCGTGGTCTGTGGTCCATTTGACTTAAATATGCTAACGTGCGATCTTTATGTTATTAGCCTTGTTCTGTCAAGGTTGACTAAAAGGAGAAACAACCAATAATGAGTGATCATATAATAATCTACGGAAAAGACTCTTGCCCATTTACAAGAGCGGCTCGAGATGCTTATTCTAAAATGGATAAAACGGTCGAATATATAAATGTTTTGGATAATGAACATAGATTACAAGAGATGCTTCAGTTAAGCAAAGGGTCAAGGCAGGTGCCTGTCATTGTCGAGGGGGATAAGGTCACAATTGGATTTCAGGGAAGGGCTTGAGGAGTCTAGGCCTGCGGCAGGCTGTCGCAGAAAATGAAAACCTGGCAAAAAATAAAATATAAAAAATGTCTCTCACAGAGACACAAAAAACACAAAGCAAAAATCAAATAAAATTTTAGTGATCTCTGTGCCTTTGTGAGAGTATTTAATTCGTTTATTCTTTACTTTCATTATATAAAAAGCTTACAAGACGTTTACGATCACATCGTTTGTCAACATCGAGGCAAAAGGACAACAAAAGTATGGGAGAAGAAAAACGCAAACGATTACGAGTGCCATTTCAGATAGATGTGGAACTGCATACAAAAAATCACAAGATTATAAAAGTAACCTTGGATAATATCAGTCTCAAGGGCGTTTTTGTAGAAACGCAAGAGAATATCACAGAAGGAGAAGAGTGTCTTGTTGTCATGACACTACAGAGCGCATCAGATATTCCTCCTTTAGAAATAAAGGCTCGCGTAGCACGTGCAACTCCAAGCGGAGTAGGACTTAATTTTCTGGAAATGGAGCCTGAGACTTTTGTGCATCTGAGAAATATAATAGCGTATAACTATGGCGATGCCGATAAGGTAGATGATGAAATATTTGATGATACATTTCAGTTTATTTAGCGTAATTCATCAAACAGGCTTGACAGGTAATTATTTATATATTATAGAATAAAATTCGTTTCGTCTGGTGCGGGGTGGAGCAGCCTGGTAGCTCGTCGGGCTCATAACCCGAAGGTCGTTGGTTCAAATCCAGCCCCCGCTACCAAAAAATAAAATTATCCAGGTGTATGTCTTTGGCAGTTTATCTTAAGACATATTAAGGTAAAATCAATAAAGAGGCGGATATAATACTGTGAAAACAGCAGTTGCAAAAAAAGAAACAGTAAAACACGATTGGTATATTGTGGATGCTACAAACCAGGTATTGGGCAGGCTTGCATCCCGTATCGCTGTCAGGCTACGTGGCAAACATAATCCAATGTACACTCCTCACCTTGACATGGGAGATTTCATTGTTGTTGTCAATGCGGAAAAAATAGCTCTGACAGGTAAAAAATGGGACGACAAGATCTATTATCGCCACTCAGGGTTCATGGGCGGTCTTAAGGCAGCCACTGCAAAGGAACTTCTTAAAAAGCGGGCTGAAAATCTTTTATTTCTTGCTGTTAAAAGAATGCTCCCCAAAAATAGTCTGGGAAGGCAACTTATAACAAAGTTAAAAATATATACAGGTGCTCAACATCCACACGCCGCGCAAAAACCAGAAACTTTAACTCTATAAAAGAAAAAACGGTAACCATGACATCTCAAAATGTATATTACGCTACAGGAAGACGAAAGTGCGCAGTCGCACGAACACGCTTAATTCCAGGCGCTGGCCGGATTATCATTAACAAGCGCAGCATTGAAGATTATTTTCCAGTAGAAGCGGCGCGTATGTTAGTTAAACAACCCCTTGATCTGACAGGCACAAGCGATAAGTTTGACATTCACATCAATGTCACCGGCGGTGGAGTCATAGGCCAGGCAGGGGCTATCCGGCATGGAATAGCGCGCGCTTTGCTATTGGTTGATTCTGAGCTACGCAAATCCTTAAAAAAAGCAGGCTTTGTAAGACGGGATTCAAGAATCAAAGAACGAAAAAAGTATGGCAAAAAAGGAGCTCGCGCCAGTTTCCAGTTTACAAAACGTTAATACTCGAATTATCAAAGTTTTTGAAAAAAGGAAGGAGTGTTTGTCTCCTTCCTTTTTTTATTTTAGGCGCAGCATGCTATAAAATCAGTTGGAGAAGAGTCTATGGCTAAGATCAATGTCGCTATTGTGGGGGCAACTGGATATGCTGGCGCAGAGCTTATTCGTATACTCACAGGACACAATCATGTGGATGTGACGCTCCTTACATCTTCTCAGCACGCAGGAAAAAAAATCAGCGAAGTATATCCGGCTTTTTCCAAAGTCTCTGATCTCACCTGCCGTGTTTTTGATCCTGACGATGTTGCAAAGACTGCGGAGCTTGTCTTTACCGCGCTCCCCCATAAAATCTCTATGGGAGTAGTTCCAAAGTTGCTTGACAAAGGGCTTAAAGTCATAGACCTGAGCGCTGATTTTCGTTTCAAAGATGTTGCAGTATATGAAAAATGGTATCAACCGCATGACGCAGCATCGCTTCTTTTAGACGCGGTATATGGATTGCCGGAGATCAATAAAGACCTGATCCAAAAGAGCTTATTAGTAGGAAATCCTGGGTGCTATCCCACCAGCATAATCCTCCCACTTGTCCCGTTTATAAAAGAACAAATCATTGATCTTGATACGATTATAGCAGACTCAAAATCAGGGGTAAGCGGGGCAGGCCGCTCTCCTTCTCTTGCGGTGCATTTTTGTGAGGTACACGAAGGGATTCGGGCATATAAAGTAGCGGCGCATAGACATACCCCTGAAATAGAAGAGGTGCTCAGCGCCCTTGCCGGAAGGCCTATAACAATAACCTTTACCCCTCACCTGGTTCCAATGAGCAGGGGTATGCTTTCAACAATATATGCAAGGCTATTAAACAATCTTTCCATTGATAGAGCGCACGAGATACTCCTTTCCTGTTACAGCAACAAGCCGTTTGTGCGTATACTCCCGTTAGGGCTTGTCCCTGATACAAGGCATGTGCGAACGACAAACTATTGCGATATTGGAGTGCAAGTAGATCAAAGAACCAATCGGCTTATCATCATATCTGCCATAGATAACCTTGTTAAGGGAGCTTCAGGCCAGGCAGTACAAAACATGAATCTCATGGCAGGATTGCCGGAGACTGAGGGGCTAACTTTCTCTCCGTTTCCGGTATAGCTACAAAAATCCTGTAATCCGCGTCACGCCTTGCGTCTTGTATAGCCATGCTCAAGAATATTAAACTCACCATAGAATACGATGGCACAAACTATCACGGCTGGCAAAGGCAAAAAAAAGTTCCCACTATCCAGGAAAAAATAGAGTTTGCCATTCTTCGCATGACAAGGCAATCTGTCTCGCTTATAGGCTCTGGCAGGACTGACGCAGGGGTTCATGCGCTTGGTCAGGTCGCAAACTTTGTTGTCGACACAACGCTTAACACAGAAATTTTAAAAAACGGTTTAAACAGCCTGCTTCCTTCTGACATAGTTATAAGAAAGGTTGAAGAGGCGGATATTTCATTTCATGCAAGATATAATTGCAAAGAAAAATGCTACCAGTATCATATCCTTAATCACGAGCTATCCAGCGCAATAATGCGTCATTTTGTCTGGCATATCCGCCTGCCTCTTGATATAGAAAAAATGAACGAGGCGGCTCGATCGCTTTTGGGGGAGCACGATTTTTCAGCCTTTGAGGGGTCAGGAAGCGAGCGCAAATCGCCCATACGGAAAATTACCGGCATTGAGTTTAACAGATCAACGGAAGAGAGACTCGTCATTTCCATATTTGCAAGCGGTTTTTTAAGACACATGGCGAGAAATATCGTCGGCACATTAGTGAGTGTAGGAAAGGGGCTGATTTCAATAGATGATTTTGGCCATATTTTGCCTTCCAAGAATAGACAAAACGCAGGCGCGACCGCGCCGGCGCATGGACTCTTCCTATGGAGGGTATGGTATTAATGAAAAACCCCTTACATGGAAGATCTCGGCTGCTAATAGTAATTTTTATCCTGACTGCTTTTCCTCTCTTGGCTTCAGCAGCCGAACCTTCCAACAACGATCCTTGGCTCTTAAAGGCCGATTCCCTTGTTTGCGAAAAAGAAAAGGAAGAATATACCGCATATGGAAACGTGAGCATTACACGCGGAGATATAAGACTGACCGCAGACAAGGCCTGCGTGAACCGCAAGGCCGATACCTTTGATGCCAACGGAAACGTTATATTAACCTCAGGCCAGGACATAATTTTTGGAGATAAAATAGTATTCAACATGGGGGCAGAGACAGGAACTATATACAACGGCAAAATATTTCTTGCAGACCGGCATTTTTATATTAAAGGAGACAAAATAATTAAGACCGGCAAAGATAGCTACCTTGCTGATTATTGCAGTATAACCACATGCGATGGAGATTCGCCAGCATGGAGGCTTACTGGCAAAGACCTTGATGTTACTATTGAGGGGTATGGCACGATCAGGCACGCGGCGCTATGGACTAAATCCATTCCTGTTTTATACGCACCATATATGGTCTTTCCTCTGAAACTAAAACGCCAGTCAGGGCTTCTAACCCCGCAGCTCAGCCATTCCAGGCGAGATGGTTTTGAGTACAATCTCCCATTCTATTGGGCAATCAATAAAAGCTCTGACGCGACCTTTTACCAGCACGGCATGACCGGCCACAGGGGCATCAAACACGGCATTGAGTACCGCTATGCCCTGGATAATTCCAGCAAGGGGACCATGATGTACGACTTTTTGTACGATCGCCAGATTGACACCGGCATAGACCCTGTTTCCGGTTATATCTATAAAGGTTACAGGGAGGATAATGAACAAAGGTTAAACAAAAAACGGTGGTGGTTCAGGACCAAAAGCAACCAGGATATTGGAAAAGGCTTTAGTTCAAAACTTGACCTCGATCTGGTAAGCGATCAGGACTATCTGCGGGAGTTCAGGGATGGGTATTCAGGGTTTGATTCTACAAAAAACTACTATTTTGATTCCTTTGGAAGGGATATAGACGATTACACCAAGACAGTGCGGGACAACAGAATCACTCTGGACAAAAACTGGGGGATATATAATCTTAACGCAGGGGCATACTGGCGAGATGATGTAATTCTTAGAAACAAAGAACTTTCGGATGATGATGTTACGGCTCAATATCTTCCCTACCTGGGATTTACAAGCGCAAGGCAACAGATAGAGGACTCCCCGTTTTTTTCAGATTTCACCTCGTCTTATAAACACTCGTGGGAGCGGGCAGGTACAAAAGGGCATGTCGTTGATCTTCACCCTCGTATCTATTCTCCAATGCGGTTCTCGAAGTATCTTAATTTCGAACCATCTATCGGAGTGCAGGAAACCCTTTGGCAGGTTGATGCGCGGTCAAATAAGGATAATGAAAAAAAAGAGGTTTGGTCGCGTGAACTCTATGACATTAAAAACACATTCTCCACTGAGCTTATAAAGGTGTTTTCTCTTGAAAATGACACGGTAGACAAAATCAAGCATTCCATAGTGCCTGAGGTGGTTCATACCTATGTGCCGGATAAGGAGCAGGAAGATATCCCAACATTTGTGGAAAACCTCCCAGAGCAAAACATACTGACATATTCTATTACCAATAATTTTATCGCCAGAATGGCCAAGGGAAAAACATACCTTGATTTTTGCCGGTTCAAGGTAACGCAAAGTTATGACATAAAAGAGACCCGCAGGGGTGTTGATGAAAATTTAAAGCAAGGGGATAAAACACCGTTTTCAGATGTTACGGCAGAGCTGGAGATCAACCCGTTTCAGCGCGTCGGACTTGATGGCGATATCGTATGGTCTCCATACGACGGAGAATACCGAAAATACAGCGCAGCGGTATTTGTAAACAATAAGCGCGGGGACTCTATCTCTACTGAGTATAGATACAACCAGAAAGGATTTCCCAATATAAGCGACCTTCAGCAGAAAAGCATTGTCACGTCAGCTCTTTTAAGGCTCAGCGAAAGCCTTGCGGCGCGCGCTGAAGAGGAGCGAAACCTGGAAGATGGTGTAAATATAAGAACCGGCATTGGAGGAAATTATACCGCGCAATGCTGGTCAGCGGACATAATGTATATAACAGAAAAAGAGGGGGATCAGAGATATCTGTTTACTGTGACATTACACGGGCTGGGCGAGTTTTCTACAAGCAAAAAATGACCCCCCTTCCTTGACGTGAGAGGTTATTTTTGTCATATAAAAGCAATGAGGCATAGCAATAATTATAACAGGCAAGGCTTTACGCTGCTTGAGATTATGATGACAATCACAGTGCTTGCGATTGTCATCATTCCAATGATGAACGCCTTGTCATCCGCCTATTTTTCAGTAGAAACCCAGGAAAAGACTATTGTATTTCTGAACCGGGCGCGCGGCACCCTGAACCGGATAGCGTGCCTGGACTTTGACAAAATTGATCCACACAAGTCCGACCCTGCCCCTGCAAACCCAACTGCCGTTGACCTTAAGGCGCTGCTTGACGGTGATACTAATTGTGGCGAATCATGCCCTGAGTCAGCCAAAGAAACCTTTTCGTTTAACGGAATATCCTATACCCCGACAGTATACATACTCAAATATGATGCGGATGGCGATGGAACCATAGTAGGCGACGAAACCGACGACTATGGACTTCTTGAGATAAAGGTGACTATTGAGCACGTTACTCTGAATATGCTGAGGGCAATACATTGAAAAAACCCTTGCGAATACTAAATATGGTACGTTATAATGTACAATATTTATACTCAATATGGAGCACAAAATGCAAAGATTAAAAATTGATCAGGATATCAAACCATTATCCGAGATAAGGATAGGTATCGCAAACTTCATAAAGCAGGTTCATGACACAAAAAGACCTGTGATTATTACGCAGCATGGAAAAAGTGTTGCTGTTTTATTGGATGCCTATGAATATGAAGCGATGCAGGAGAAGCTAGAGCTTTTGACAGATGTTCAAGCATCCCTTAATCAACTCGAAAATGGACAGGGAATCGTCCATGAAGATGCAAAAGAAAAAGTTTGGAAGAAAATCCAAAAATGAAAATTATTTGGTCGCCGCTGGCTATTGATAGAGCTTCGGAAATAGCTGAATATATAGCCCAAGACAAACCATCTGCAGCAGAAAAATGGATTAACACTCTGTTTTCAAAAGTTGAGCAGCTTAAATCTATGCCTGAAATCGGCAGGGTTGTCCCTGAAATTATAAACAGCCAATTCAGAGAGCTGATTTACGGCAATTACCGCATCATTTATCACATTGGGAAAAAACAAATATCAATCCTCACAATTCGTCACGGCAAGCAGATACTGCCAATAGATGAAATTTTGGTATAACACAACAGCCTTATTCACTTAGCGATCTAAGGACGATACATTGATAATGAAATTGAATTTTGAATGGGACGAAGAAAAAGCTAAAGCAAACCTCAAAAAACATAGAATTAGTTTTGATGAGGCTATAACGGTTTTTACAGATCCCTTTTCAACTACGATAGCTGATCCTGATCATTCAGCGGATGAACAACGGTATATTGACATTGGCAGTTCTGATAATGGCCATGTATTGGTAGTGGTTTATACCGAACGTAACTCGAATATAATACGTATTATCAGTTATCGCAAGGCAACCTCAGGGGAGCGAAAACTTTATGAAAAAGGAAGCAGCTAAAATGGCATACATGGACGAGAACAATATGCGTGCCGAATATGATTTCACAGGCGGAATGCGTGGCAAGCATTCCAGAGCCATGCAACTTGGATATACGGTCACTATTCATAAAGCGGATGGCACAACTGTTATTAAGGACGTAATGCCAAAAAAGGGCGCAGTGATGCTTGAACCAGATATACAAAAGTATTTCCCTGATTCCGAAGCTGTAAATAAGGCTTTACGTTGTTTAATTCCGTTGCTGTCAGTTAAACATAAGACAAAAGCGAACAAAGCCTAATCCATTGATGAGACTGATTATTGGAATAGTCGTCAGAAGTAACAGGATATATGAGAAAGCATTAGGGTTTTAAAATTAAACAGCTAATGACTGCATAAACACGGATTTGTAAATTGAAGCGATTCCTACTTCCTCCAAAGACCATGACAGGCGTCACCCTCCTTGAACTCCTTATCAGCATAGCTATTTTAGGCATTATTGTAGCCGGACTACAGCAGGTTATTGGAAGCGCTGTCTCCACATATAAAGTTAATAAAGAAAAACAGGAACTTGTATCTGAGGCTCAATATGCCATGGAACGGATGGTGATGTTTGTGCAGGAGACAGGCAAGATTAATTCGCCCGTCCTAGACACACCACAGGTGAATACGCTGGAGGTCAGCGAGCGGGTGCTTGATAATTATAATAATACAAGCCGTGCTTATGTCGCAGATGGTGATGGTTTGCTTGACACTGACCATGATTCCGACGGTCTTATTGATGAAAATGAAGATACAGGAGGAAGCGATGACAGGAGAGAGTATATTAGATGGTATGTAAGTAGCTCAAGTCTTATGGAAGAAGCGCCAAACTATACGACAAATAGTCAGACAGACAAACTTGCCGAATATTCCATATGCGCCAATGTCGTCAATGCCGCGGATTTTAAATGCAACCTATTCCGCGATGACCATCTCAGCAAGACCTACAATAACCTTGTCTGCATAGAATTGACCCTAACAAAAGGTCAAAATACAGTAACGCTCAAAACACGGGTAAAGGCAAGGATGGTGGAATAGTATCTCATCCCCTTAAATACCCAGAAAAAATCAATGACACTTAACCGTATCCTTCCAAATGATCCTTTAGAATTTATCCAACGATGTGTAAGGCATGGAAAAATTTGTTGGACATATCACGTAAACATGCGCATGAAAGGAAGATTTATTCGGAGGAATGGAAAGAACATTTAAAAACAAGGAGGCTGCTTCCATGAAATGTCATGCATGTGGATCTAAAATGAAATCAATAATCACAAATTTTCCATTCAAAGTAAATGAGACAACCATTGCTATCCTGAAGGATTTGCCGGTGCTTCAATGCGATGGTTGTAGTGAATACTTGTTAGATGACCACATCTTGAAGCGAGTCGATGAAATTTTAGAAAAGGTGGATGCTACCGCAGAGCTGGAAGTCATTAAGTATGCTGCTTAGGATTTTTGTCGTAACGCTGCTGACAGTCCACAGTCTAAGGGCAAAAATAGCGGTTTTGCGCTCCTTGCTATGCCAGGACTGCTTACAGCCATAGCCAGTAGGAGCGATTGCCATAAATTAGAATGATAAATCCTGCCACAGGCAGTTATTGCTACCGTCTTGCTGCACCCCAATGCCTGTAGGTAGATGTGAATGAGGCTGAAACGGTTTGGGCTGTAGACATGCTTTAAAGTAGAGCATAAGGGGGAGGCTGAGTTATAATATGAACGAACAAGAGAAAGTTATTCAAGCAATTCTTGTTTGCTATCCTGACTTACAGGCAATATACCTCTTTGGAACCTATGGCACGGATGATATGCAGGACAAAAGCGATGTGGATATAGCCTTGCTGCTAGGGCATAAGAAGTCTAAGGAAGCAGGGACGCTTATCATGAGCGACTTGCGGTTAGAGTTAGAGACTATATTAAAAAGAGAGGTTGACTTGATTAACCTGCGCGCTGTTTCCACGGTCTTTCAGAAAGAGGTGGTGGAGACCGGGCGCAGAATATATTGCGCTGATGAATATGCTGCTGATGAATTCGACATGTTGACTATGTCTTATTACCAGAAACTGAATGAGGAAAGAGCTGGGATTCTGCAGGAAGTTCTTTCAAGCAGGAGATTCTATAATCTGTGAACGATATCGTTCTGAACAAGAAAGAGAGTATTGAGCGGAAACAGCCATGAAAACAAAAATAACTAAGCATGATCTATCTGTACTGCAAAAATTCGCTGCCCTGGTTTGGGGACGTTTCCCTTCTGCTCGAATCTGGATGTATGGCTCTCGCGCTCGTGGAGATAGTTCATGGGATTCTGATTTTGATGTATGCATTATATTGGAACGTGTTGACTCTAAGATAGACAGATGGATTCGCGACATTGCCTGGCAAGTTGGATTTGAAAATGATCGCGTTATCACAACCCTGGTTTTTGATATTGAACAATTTGAACACGGCCCCATATCCGAGAGTACCTTGATAGATAATATACTTAAACAAGGAGTGGCAGCATGACCTCGAAAAACATTCAAGCGCTTATAAAATATCGGCTTGAACAGGCTGAGGAATCCTTA
>JAZDIE010000311.1:0-4652 GCA_043805295.1 Pseudomonadota bacterium | reverse complement strand
AATCGGCCAAGCCACTCTTGCCCGTACTGGACGTCTGCTATATCCTCTAATGTGGCGATCTTGTCTACTAAATTTTCAATCTCTTTTTGATCTTTAAAAGAAGGGATCAGGGATATCTCAAACGAAGGTGGGAGCGGGTTTTCCTGTAGACCATCTAATATGGCGGACTGGTGTTTCAACTCGTCTTTGAGACGGGCAAACGCCTGGTCTGCGGATACGAACACCGCATCGCTCACCCCTTGCAGTTCTTTTATTTTATTTCCTGCCTGCTTTATGCCGGATTTTTCTAACCCGTCTTTTAAATAGGCAATTATATGCACATCTTCTTTTAAGGTGCCAAACGCCTGGTTAAGGTTTAAAAATATAAGCATAAAGGCGCCCAGGATCAACAACACTAAGGCGACAGTGCCTGCTGAAACGAGGTGGAGAAATTGGTTATTTTTTATATTTCTAAGCGCTCTTTTAAGCATCGGTTGTCCTGCCGTCTTTAAGATATAATGCCCGACTTCCATAACGAGCGACCAGATCATGGTCATGTGTTGCCAGGACTACGATCTTGCCTCCACTGTTATACTCCTTTAATAGGCCCAGGACAGCTTCGGCTGCTTCAACGTCCAGGTTGCCGGTTGGCTCATCCGCAAGTAGAACAAGCGGGTCGTTTACGATTGCTCGCGCAAAGGCGACACGCTGCTGCTCTCCACCCGACAGGAACGGAGGGCGTGAAAACATCCGGTGTTCCAGACCTACCGAGCGAAGGACATTAGAGACCTTTTTGCGGATAGCGGCGTTATTATAACCAGAGACCTCTAACGGAAGCGCTACATTTTCAAATACTGTGCGGTCATCTAAAAGTTTGAAGTCTTGGAATACAACACCTATTTTTCGCCGGAAGAGGGCGAGGTTTTTACCTTTAAGCCTTTGCAGATTAACCCCATCTACCAGTATTTGCCCTTTAGTGGGCCGTTCTCCTGCGTAGAAGAGTTTTAACAGTGTGGTCTTTCCAGCCCCGCTAGGGCCATTGATACAGATAAACTCGCCTTTTTTAAGGGTTATGTTTATGTCTTCCAGGGCAGTCCTTGCGCCGTAGGTCTTGAAAACGTGAAAGGTCTGGATCATGCTAACTCAACCCTTTTATAATAGAAAGAGCGGCGCGATGAATGTCTGCTGGCATTAAGTTGAAATGCGCAAGCAACTCATCAGGTTTGCCTGACATCCCAAAGCGATCCTGAATGCCAATGCGCTTAATAGGGACAGGGCATGCCTCAGCCACCACCTCGGAGACTGCGCTACCCAGGCCACCTATTATGGAATGTTCTTCTGCTGTCACGATTCTGCCAGTTTCTTTCGCTGCATTGATAATAAGCTCAGAGTCGATTGGTTTGATGGTAGAGAGATTTATCACCCTTGACTTTATTCCTTGATCGGCCAGCATGTCCGCTGCTGCAAGCGCCTGATGTACCATATATCCACATGCGATGATAGTGATATCATCTCCATTTCTTACTACATTCCCTTTCCCGATCTTAAATTTATAAGATTCATCATAGATGACCGGAAAATCGATCCTTGATCCGCGTACGTATACAGGACCTTTATACCCAACTATTGCCTCAATCACTTGTTTCATTTCTGTTGCGTCCGCCGGTACTATAACGGTCATATTGGGAATCACCCTCATAAGCGCAATATCTTCAATTGCCTGATGTGATCCGCCGTCCTCTCCTACTGTGATTCCTGCGTGGCTGGCAACTATTTTTACGTTAAGCTTGCTGTAGGCTATTGACTGTCGTATAGGCTCCCATGCCCGGCCTGCCGCAAATATAGCGAAAGTGGAGGCAAACGGTATCTTGCCGACCGCCGCAAGTCCTGCAGCAGTTCCCATCATATCCTGTTCAGATACCCCCATGTTGAAAAATCTGTCAGGAAACTTTTTTGCGAATACGTCTGTCTTTGTAGAGCCGGAAAGATCTGCGTCCAAGACTACAATATTCTGGTACATTTCACCAAGGAGTGCAAGCGTTTCGCCGTATTGGCCGCGAATGCTTTTTTGTTTCATCAAAGCGTTTCCCCCTCATTTTCAGTCAGTTCTTTCATTGCCAGTTCAAATTCCTTATCATTTGGCGCTTTGCCGTGATATTCAACCTTGTTCTCAAAAATGGAAACCCCTTTGCCTTTAATAGTATCGGCAATTATGATCACAGGCTGTCCCTTTACCTCGCGAGCGGAGTCAAAGGCGTTAAGTATCTCGTTGAACTTATGGCCGTTGATATGTATCACGTGCCAGCCAAAGGCGCGCCATTTATCGTCCAATGGCTCTATTCCCATAATGTTTTGCACGGACCCGTCTATCTGAAGGCCGTTTTTATCAAGGATTGCGCAGAGATTATCCAATTTGTAATGTGCGGCAGTCATGGCCGCCTCCCATATCATACCTTCCTGAACTTCGCCATCTCCCATTAGGGCATATACCCGCGCGCTGCTTTTATTGAGTCTAAGCCCCAGCGCCATTCCATTTGCAATGGAAAGCCCTTGCCCTAAAGAACCGGTCGATACCTCTATCCCTGGCGTTGATTTGCAGTCAGGATGCCCTTGAAGCATAGCGCATGACTTGCGCAGGCAACAGAGTTCTTTTTGTTCAAGATATGCGCAACGGCAAAGGACTGCATAATAGACAGGGGCGGCATGCCCTTTTGAAAGTACAAACCGGTCTCTTTCTTCCCAATCCGGTGCGCCTGGTTTATGCCTTAGTTCTCCAAGAAAAAGCGCGGTCATCAGGTCAGCGGCAGAAAGAGAGCCACCTGTGTGGCCTGAACCTGCCTGGTGCAGCATTTTAAGTATGGAAATTCTTATATTTCGCGCTTCTCTGGCAAGTTGGGCAGGCGCCTCTTCCCTTTTCCAATCAGTTATTCCACGCATTATTTAAATATACTCCTATCTCTATAACTATTCAGGTGTATAGACTGAAGACTGAAGGTTTTTAGTAATAATTCATCTCTAATTGAACCAAAGGGCACAGAAACAGGGAAGGTCTTGCATATCTTGATTCGTACTTTGCGATATGTTTTATGGCCTTCAGTCTTCAGCCTATACACCTGAATAGTTACCTATCTCTCAACTCCCATGGCGTGATAGAGTCGAGCCTTTTCTATATTATATGCGCAAAGCGCATTATAGTAGTTGACGCAGGTTTTGGAATATAGGGTTCTTGCGTCCAGCACATCAGTCGATGTTGAGACCTGTTCCTTATATCTTTCTTCGTTCATGCGCAGGTTTTCCTGCGCTTGTTCAATCGCTTTTTGTACAGTTAATATGTTTTTTTCTGCTTCTTTTACCCTCAGGTGAGCTTTTTTAACCTGAAGCAGAATATCGTCTTCAGCTTTTTTAGCCTCTTCCCTGGCTTGTATTAATATACTAATTTTTTCCCTTACGTCATGCTGTGTCTTTCCCCCTTCAAAAAGCGGCCAGGTAGCAGCAATTGTCACATTCCATGAATTGGGGTCTTCAATGGAAGTTCCTTCCTGGAGAGCAAGGTTGTCACCTGTTTTTTCATAGTTTCCAATAAGATCAAGAGATGGCAGATAGCCTCCTTTTGCCAATTCAACTTCTTTGTTCGCTATGCTAATCTGCAAGGCTGTAACCTTTAGTTCTGCGCGATTTTTTTGGGCAGCCTCCCAGCAAAATTGAAAGGTTGAATTGAAAGAAGAATGGGTCAAGACATCCTCCAAAACCACAGGCGTATCTATATTCCGGCGTAAAAGGGTATTGAATTCAGCGCGTGCCTCGTTTAACCTGTTTTCGGCTGCGACTTGCTCCTGTCTGGCATTTGCAAGTTCAACCTCAGCCTCTAAAAGATCGTTTTTAGGTGTTATGCCGACGTCGTAGAAATTTTTTGCAACCTTTTCATGATCCGCTAGTTTTGTAACCGAGTCCTCAGCTACCCTAAACAGCCGTTCTGCTTGAAGCACGCTGAAGTAGAGTTCTTTTGTTTTAAATATTACGTCTTGTCTTATCCTTTCAAGTTCAAACCGGGAGATATCAACCTGAAGTCCAGCGATCTGGTATTGCTTTAACAACTTGAATCCTGCGAATAGCGGTTGTCTCAAGGTAGTTGTAAAGGCATAGGTCTCTTTAGGGGTAAGTGTGACGTTATAGATACTTTTGGTATCATTTAAGAGTGTATATGAATATCCTGTACTTAAAACCGGTAAAAGGCCTGACAAATCTTTTCCTTTTCGCTCTTCTGCCCCTCCTAATATCTGTCTTGCGATCTGGATATCAGAGTTTATTGCAAGCGATATACGGATACTCGCATCAAGAGTAAGGATGCTATTTGACTTTTCTTCACCAGCCGCATAGCCTGCCAGGCAAATAAACGCAACCAGAAAAAAAACTAGCTGTTTCATCTTATTTTTATTGAAGTCATGTTGACCAACTATTGTCTATTCTGATATGACTCACAAAATTAGAGGATGGCCTCTAAGGGTTATTCTCATGATTAAAGGCCTTTGCTGATTAAATGGAGAAAGGGCTTCTTCCATTTCAGCAAAGGCCTTAATGTTTGCATGATCTCTAATACATTCTGATCTCTAAAAAATCAACCTTTCATAATTCAAGAGAAGCCCCATTTTCCTTTAACCATAAAAGCTGTTTCT
>JAZDIE010000310.1:0-6853 GCA_043805295.1 Pseudomonadota bacterium | reverse complement strand
GTTGATAAGGTTTTTTAACGCCTCATGTATCTTGCCCGCATCAGCTTTGGTCAGAGTTCCTTCGAGCTTAAGGGTGTTTAGACCATTTGCTTCATAAATAGTAATATCAGCCATTAATGCCCTCCTGGAAATAAGAAGTTGCTCAGCCAGTAGAAAAAAAAGAGCAGGCCAATCCCCAATCCCAGGCTGCAACAGATCAGTTTTTTTTCGATCGGCAACAAGGGTTCATACTCCATTTTTTTTAGCTCTTCCGAAAGCTTTGGCTCTTCTTTCATAATCTATTTTCTCCTTTTTTGATGGCTTTGTAAAAAGTCCACCTGCTGCGTTGCACTTCGTCTTAGAATGGCTCAACGTACAGGAAGTACGCCTCGCCCTTCCTCGGCTCGTGCGCCTTGCATCTGGAGCTTTTTACAAAGCCATCTTTTTTACGCCCCTGCAATTGGCGGTTTTACCCCGTGAAAGAAAAGCCACGATATAAATAGTCCCACCCATACTATGAATCCAAATAAGCATATCACATAAACTGCGGCAAGTCTTCCAATCCCTTCTTCCCAAAGCTTTTTGAAGTTGGATACAAGTCCGATCGTAAAAAACGTAAAAACAAAAAAGAGCACGCGAAACACGTTTCCTTCGCTGGCCGCTGCCTCTGCTGTAGCCATAATCGCCTTTGGCTTTTCAAGCTGTCTGGCTAGATTTTCCTTCCCTGACTGGACATCGGCTTTTGATAGAGAAGCTTGATCCAGGTTTTTGATCTCCTTTTCCATATTCCCCACAGATTTTGCGGCAGGAAGGCAAATCAGAAGCATTAAAAAAAATGTCAATACATAGCCGATCACAAATTTAGGGAATCTATGCCATATCTCGATTACCCTAACACGCTCTCCTGGCTTGCACTCGATCTTTGTGCACCAGATCACTGCAAGTACAAATGCCCATATCCCTATAAAAACGTCGATGAACATCTTTACAGTGGTGGCGGTCATGGTGATCCACCCCTCCTGGTACTTGACGCCTTCCATTGTAAATGCCTTTGCTCTTATAAGCGCGTCAGCAATAGCGCCGCTTGCGACTGCGCCCCCGTCTGTTTTGACCGCAAGCGCCATCCATGCGCCTGCCACCATGGGTTCGCTCCAAAGCCATGCCTGTGCTATAAAAGGCAAAATCAGCATCTCAACCACTGCGAAAATAACAACTAGCGATGAGACCATGATAGGCACAATCGGGCGCGCCCTGATCGCGCCGCCGGTTGCTATTGCCGCCGACACCCCGCATATGGATATTCCTGAAGCGAGCGGAGCCGCCCACTCTCTGCTGAACTTGAAATATTTTCTGGCGACAAAGTATACCACGGCCCAGTAAATCAGATATGCCTCTACAATGGCGCAAAGCCCTCTGAACATTACGTTGGTTGCAAGACTAAAGGAATTAGCCGCTTTAACGCCCAGGCCTGCGCCGAGTATGACTATAGCGGTTTTAATATATAGCTCGGGACGCGCGGCCTCTTCCAGTATCTTTGAAAATCCAGGCAGAAAATTCCCTATGGCCAAGCCGGCTATGAGCGCGACAATAAACCCCGCCTCGCCTGTAAGACTTAACGCCCAGGATATATTGTGTTTAGCCAATTCGTTTTTTGTGGCTGCTATATGGGCATAATGCCCCAAAAGCCAGCATGCATAGCTTATCCCAAAAATAATAGTAAACCCAACAGCAAATTTGACTACATCAGCGCCCAGCAGCCTAGCCCCAATCCCCATAATGATCAGCATGGCAAGATAGGTTAATGCCAGGGATACAATCCCCGGCACCCCTTTTTTAACGTAGAAATCTCCGACATTAAGATTTTTGGGATCCTGTCCGGCAACGATTGTCTCAAGTTTTCCGTCCGGTTTTTTGATGGTAAGCTTCTGGCCTTCTATCTTTACTATCTCTCCCTTTATCGCGGCGTAATTTTTCGATACCGGAGACAGCGCCCTTGACGGGTCAGTCCACACCTTGGTTGTAATCCCCCAGCCAAGGGTATCAATCCCTGCGAATCCTCCAAGCGACAGAAAGAAAAGAAAGAGTCCTACCCAAAGGGCCAGCCAGTCTTCGCTTATACGATACTTCTTAGCTTCCATTATATTCCCTCCTTAATATAAATCAGGTGAATAAACTGAAAGACTATTAGGCTGATTATTTGAATAGTCTTCAGCCTTCACTCTTCAGCAGGGGAGAAAAACAGCAAAAGTAGTCCCGCCTTCCGGATGAGATGAAACCCCGATTGTGCCATTGTGCTTGGAGATTATCTCTTTTGATATGTAAAGCCCAAGCCCTGGCCCTGAAGACTTGGTTGAATAGAAAGGCTGAAATATATCATTTAATTTATCCTGCGGTATGCCAACGCCTGTGTCCTTAACTATTATTTTAATGCCGTTTTCTTCCGGCAGGGTAGCTACTGAGAGCAATCCGCCTTTTGGCATTGCCTCTATAGCATTTGAGAAGAGGTTAAGGAGCACCTGTCTGATCTGCCAGATATCGCATTGGATATCCTTTATATAGAGCGAAAGCGTAAGCTCAAGCTTGATCCCGATCTGCTCTAATTTTGAGCTCATAAAAATCGCTACTTCTTCAATAAGATGGTTGATACTCGAAAGCTTTTTATTAGGGTTGGGATTCCCCACATACTCCAATAGCATTTCCACCACTCGCTCAAGCCTGGCTGTTTCTGTAATAACTATCCGCATATGTTCCGCTATCTGGGATCTGGGGTCGATATGTTTAAGCGTAAGCCGGCAGAATCCTCCTATAGAGACTAATGGCGTGCGGAATTCATGCGCGGCAATTGCGGCCATCTTCCCCATTGCAGCCATTTTCTCAGACTCGATCATCTGTTGCTGATTTTCGGCAAGGGTTTTATACGCTTTTCCCAGGCTTTCAAGCTGCATGGCCAAGGTCTGCTGGAGCCGCGCGTTATCAATAGCAAGTGCGGCCTGGTTGGCAAACAGGTGTATAATTTCCATGTCTTTTTTTAAGATCGGATGCCTGCTAAAGGCGTTGTCCACAAGAATACAGCCTATTGCTTTTTCCTCAACCTTGAGCGGGATAATGCCTACCGTATCTATTTCAAGCCGACGAAGAAGCGCCCTTGTCGATTCGTCTATGTTTGCGCCTATGCTTGCCACAAAGGGCCTTCCCTTCTCCATGGTCGTTACAAGAATATTATTGCGTTCTTCCAGGAAAACTATCAAATCTTTAACTATCTTGTTTACATGGTGATCTTCATCTCGGGCTGTTGTGCAATATGATGTAAATGTTTCTTTGAGTGAACTTCGTTTGGGAAGTTTTGAGATTTGTTCCCATATCATCCCTGCTTCATTTGGGGTGTCAGGTCCCATTGCGATTTTCCCCTTGAGCTGTTTTGTATCAGGATCGACCAGGAGAAGAAACGCCCTGTTAAACCCAAATCCTTCGCCAGCAGTAAAACAGGCGAGTATCAGATAAAAACGCTCATCCAGATTTTTTGAGACATGGATCAGTTCGCACATCTGCTGGACTTTGGCTATACTTGCGCCTTCTTGAGATTTTTCAGCCTCAACGGCACAAAATTCTTTTTTTGTTATCTCAGCTAATTGATACATGACCAATACCCCCCCTACAAAACTGTATAGGGATTAAACCACAACGGCTTACCACGTGAACTCTTCAATAATCTAATATCACTCCATGCCGTTGACTTCAAGTAGGGAATGACCCAAGAACAAACATTGGTGGAAACCGTTCACTGGGTTAGCGTTCAGGAACTCCGTCATTCGTGGTTTCATCAAAGGCTTAAAAGGCATAGATGTTAAGCGGATATTGCACATACCTGGGTTTTTTGATAGAGAGGGTGCATGTTTAGTAGTGGCAAAACATCAAAAAAGAAAAAACGCCCCCGCTCAAAACGCGCTGGGAAGGGCAGGTGGAAGAGTATTGCGTATGCTGTATACGCATTTGTCGTGCTTTCTTCGGTACTTATAGGTATGGCAGCAGGTGCGGTCTACCTATATATAATAAACGGCCTCCCCAAAATATCTTCTTTGAAAGATTATAACCCGCCTGTTTTATCGACTATATATTCTTGCGACCACCAGAAGATCGGGGAGTTTTACAAAGAAAAAAGAATAGTTGTTTCCACAGAAAATATTCCCAAACTCTTGAGCCAGGCGTTCATCGCTGCTGAAGACGCGCGCTTTTACGAACATAAAGGGGTTGATTTTTTCGGCGTACTGCGGGCGTTTTTTAAAAATATAGAGGCTGGCACGATCGTACAGGGCGGAAGCACCATTACCCAGCAGGTTACAAAGTCGCTTCTTCTTACACCAGAGCGGCGATATATCAGGAAGGTCAAAGAGGCTGTATTAGCGTATCGAATAGAAAAGTCCCTTTCAAAGGACGAAATCCTGCACATATATTTGAATCAGATATATCTTGGTTCCGGCGCTTACGGCGTAGAGGCGGCTGCCCAAACCTACTTTGGCAAATCTGTGTCAGGCCTGAGCCTTGCGGAATGCGCCCTTCTTGCAGGATTGCCTCAAGCTCCCAGCAGGTATTCTCCTGTCAACAACCTTGAACTGGCCAAGGAAAGACAGCATTATACATTGAATCGCATGGTTGAGGTGGGATATATAACCCAAGCTGAGGCGCTGGAAGCAGCGGATGCCCCTATTCGCATACAAGACCGTCCTGATTGGCACCTGAACCAGGCACATTATTATACCGAATATGTAAGACAATATATTGAAGCAAAATATGGGAAGTCAGCCCTTTACGAAGATGGGCTTGAGGTGAGGACCGCTGTCAACATAGGGATGCAAAAAGCAGCGGAAGAAGCGCTGAAAAACGGTCTGGCAGCGCTTGACAAACGCCAAGGATATCGCGGCCCGATAAAAAGATTGCGGCCTGAAGATTACGGTCAATATCTAAGACAAGCCCAAGAGATGATCTCCAAAAATCCAGTCGAGATCGGTATGGTTGTTGACGCCATTGTGGCGGGAGTAAATAATGAAACCAAAACAGTAAAAATTCGGATAGGAAACGAAAAAGGAGACATCCCTTTTGATCAGATGAAGTGGGCAAAGCGCTCTAATCAAGAAAATACGCTGCGCCAGGGGGATGTGATCTTAGTTAAAATTCTGGGACAATTGGAAGACAAGACCACCTGGCTGACATCACTTGAACAGAAGCCCGAAGTGGAAGGCGCGCTGTTGTGCATGGAAGTAGCAACAGGTATGGTAAGGTCAATGATCGGTGGGCTTGATTTTCAGAAAAGTCAATTCAACAGGGCCATCCAGTCACGCAGACAGCCAGGGTCTGCCTTTAAACCCATAATTTACGCAGCGGCGCTGGATAAAGGATACACCCCTGCTTCTGTGATTTTAGATGCTCCTATAGTCTTTGGCAACGGATATGACGAATCTTTATGGAAGCCCAGAAATTACGAGGAGAAATTTCACGGGCCTACTCTTTTTCGCACCGCCCTTGCGCAGTCCAGGAATATAGTCACAATCAAGATACTTCAGGATATTGGCTTAGACTATGTAATCGACTATGCAAAGAGACTGGGAATTGAGTCGCCCATGGGGCGAAACCTATCCCTTGCCCTCGGCTCTTCAGGGGTTTCTCTCCTGGAACTGGTGCGGACATACAGCGTGTTTGCCGATAACGGATATATGATGACGCCTATATTTGTCACAAGTGTGATTGATAAGCACGGCAAAGTGCTGGAAGCAAACGCGCCTAAGGGGAAGAGTGTTATTTCACGGCAGACCGCATTTATTGTTACAAGTCTGCTTCAAGCTGTGGTAAAAGAAGGTACTGGCCGTCGGGCGCTTGCCTTAAATAGACCTGTGGCTGGAAAAACAGGAACGACAAACAACCTGCATGACGCCTGGTTTATAGGGTATACACCTGACTATGTAACAGGGGCATGGGTTGGATTTGATACAGAAAAACCCCTTGGCAAGGAAGAGACAGGCGCACGCGCGGCTATTCCGGTCTGGCTTGCTTTTATGCAAGAGATTCTTAAAGACAAGGAAGCCAAGGGCTTTCCAACGCCTGAGGGGATTGTGTTTGCAAAGATAGATGCAGAGACCGGACGACTGGCAGGCGCTGAATCTACCAGGGCTATCTTTGAATGTTTTAAGGACGGCACTGCGCCGACTGAGTATGCGCGGACTAAAGGCGTAATCGTAGAGGAAGATCAATTTTTTAAGGCGGATATGTAAAATGGGAATAATTTGCAAAAAACGAATGGGTATCCGGATATGCGAGGGGATAGGCGTTGCCTTTCCTCCATACGCTCCGGTTACAAACGAGGATATCATAGAAGGATATTTGAAAAACAAAGGAAATGGTCTCTACCAGAACCTAAAGGAACAGTTCGGAAACGACGTGCGCGCAATGTCTTTAGCCGTTGGCGTTGATCTTGATCGGATTGAAAATTCCACAGGGTTTACAAAACGTTACTGGACACATTGGCCGGACACATGTACAACAGAAGACAAGATCAAATATGATGATCTTATTGTCGAGGCATGTGAAAAAGCAATCCAGGATTCAAAAATTGACAGGGCATTGATAAACGCCTTTTTCCTCTCCTTTTCTTTTTATTATACTATCAGGGGAGGTGCCACAGCTAGTTTTGTCGCTAACGAACTCGGACTTTCCAACGCTGCTGTAAGCGATATAAACGCAACCTGTTCGGGGGCAGTGTATGGAATGGCCATGGCGTCTGGTTTTCTTTCAGCAGAAGCCCCGTATATACTGCTTGGATCAGGCGAGACATATTCGCGGCTGCTACACTGGGATTATTTTGTATCTCTGCCTGCAGTGGCCG
>JAZDIE010000309.1:0-4357 GCA_043805295.1 Pseudomonadota bacterium | reverse complement strand
GGTACGAAACCCAACAAATATTGGACGGGATCAATCCAACCTACGAAAAATGGGGTTTTCGTTCAGGCACTAGTTAGCCGGTTAACTGGCGAAACAGGCTAATCCAATTAGATAACTTTAAATTATTTATCAAAATAGGATTCTTATTTCAAGATGTTTTTCAATTGTAGAGACAATCCAACTATGATACCTTTTAAGTAAGTGCCTAAAGTGAACTAAAGTTTAAAGCGCCTAAAGTTATTTAAAATGTGAATTCCTATGCTATCAGGTTTTTGATTTAGGAGGGAATATGGTTAATAAAGATATTGACGATCAGATACTCAAGGTTGCCAAAGAGATTGTCGTAAAGTTCATAGAAGTCGGCAGGGTCTCCCCTGCAAACTTTGGCGAGACCTTTAAGGGAGTATACCAAAGTATTCTCGAGACTGTATTGGCGGATTCGTAAAAAGCTCCATTTTTAATAACCTTTACAGGCGATAAGCAAATTGCAGCGCAATCGAATCACAGTATATCCTTCCTTTGTGGGTCAATATACATCGGCTCGAATCGATTTCAATCAGGCCTTTATCTTCCAAGCCTAAAATTACGTCCTTACAATGTTCGGCAAGGTCAATGTCAAACCTTCCCCTTATTTTTTCAATAGAGATTCCATCTGTAGTCCTCAGGCCAAGAGAGATATGTTCAAGCAAAAGGGCGCTCGCATCAAGCGCCTCGTCGCCGGCTATTGGAAGCTTGCCGCACTCAAGATCGTTAATGTACCTGTTAAGGCTCTTATGATTCCACCAGCGCATAGGCTCATTAAACGAATGAGCAGACGCACCTAGTCCAAGGTATGGCGCGTGAGACCAGTATTTTTTGTTGTGCCGGGACTCAATGCGCTTTTCCCTGGCAAAGTTGGAAATTTCATAATACGAGTACCCTTTGCGTTTAAGATATTCTGAAGTTGTATAAAAAAAATCCGCCACTGCCTCATCCGGCATAGCGCAAATCTTACCTTCCCTTTGCCGTTTCCCAAACAATGTCTTTGGCTCAATAGTGAGCATATAACACGAGATATGCTCTGGCGCGTATGCCATAGCCTGATCAAGATCCCCTAGCCAATCCCTGAGTGATTGACCCGGCAGGGCATAAATAAGGTCTATCCCAATATTGTCAAAGCCCGCATCCCTTGCCGCGCTAATTGCAGCGCGCGCCTCCCTGCTTGTGTGTATCCTCCCTAAAAAGCAAAGCATTGAATCGTCAAACGATTGAACTCCAATGTTAATACGGTTAATCCCAATAGACCTGACCTCACCTAAAGAGACAGAGGTCAACGCTCCAGGGTTGACTTCTATGGTGATCTCAGGGTCTGATGCAAAAGAAAAAAGGCTGAACGCTGTGCTGATAATTTCAGCAAGCTGCGCTGAGTTAAGCAGCGAAGGGGTCCCGCCTCCAAGGTATAGGGTGTCAAAAAAAGGGGCAAATGGCCTTTGCTTCGACCGGCCCAATCTCATCTCGGTTAGCAACGCCTTAATGTAGGCTGGAATCAGGCTTAGATCGGTTTGAGAATAAAAATCACAGTACGGACATTTTCTAAGACAAAATGGAATATGTATATACAGCCCGGCAGGCGATGTTTTATCCATTGATAAAATTATCTATTGCTTCCCAAATATATTCAACTTCATCCGGCCCCTTCCAGACAATCTCAGGGTCTTTCCTGAACCATGTAAGCTGCCTTTTGGCGTATCGCCTGGTATCGCGCTTAAAAGCCGCTAACATATCGTCAAGGGATATCCCACCTGCCAGGTATAGTGCTGCATGCGAGTAGCCGATAGACTGCATTGATTTAAGCTTAGGCGAAAAACCATCTTCCATCAACCCCTTGACTTCATCAATAAGCCCTTGGCCGATCATAACGTCAACTCGCTGGTTGATCCGCTGATAGAGCCTCTCCCTATCCATTGTAAGTCCAATCTTTAAAACACGGCAAGAAAGCACATCCTTCGAAAAACCGTGTTTGTCATGATGCTCGGAAATCGGACAGCCTGTAAGTTCAAACACCTCCAATGCACGTATAATCCTATATGTATCATTTGGATGAATCCGGCTTGCGCTTAATGGGTCTATAGACCTGAGGCGCTCAAAGAGCGAAAAAAGGCCGTTGGCTTCAACCTCTGCCTTAAGTTTATTCCTTAGCGCAATATTATCTCCAGGACATGAAAAGACGCCTTTGGTAAGCGCCTTGATATAGAGACCGGTTCCGCCTGCCACAAGCGCTGGCCTGTTGCTTGAACAAAGGTTATCTATGATCGGCCATGCCATGCTGCAAAAAAGCGCGGCGTTGAACGGATCGCCAGGCTCAATAACGTCTATCATATGATGCCGCGCCCGACTCTGCTGCTCCTTGGTCGGTTTGGCAGTGCCGATGTCCATGCGCTTATAGACCTGCATGGAATCTGCGCTGACTATCTCAGCGCCAAGCCTTTCAGCAATCTCAAGCGCGACCTCTGTTTTTCCGACTCCAGTCGGTCCGGCTATGATGATAAGGGAAAGCATAGTATCACATCTTGCATAGGGAATAAGTCTGGTTGTATTTAGCCAGCAAATCAGAATCTTTTTGCAGCATGGTTCTCATGAAACTTAAAATTGTGCACGTCAACTAGTGAGCGTATCTCCTCCACTCTAGGAGCAATTTTGTCATTCAGTTCTATTTGTTTGGATGGATCAAACAGTGTGGCGATTGTATTAACAGCCTTTTGAACGCCATTTTCAGGATAATTTGCGGTTCCGCTTAAATCGTTTACCTTACTACCTTCGGTAAGCAGTTCTGCTGCATCATCTATAGAGATATCAAGAGACGTAGACATACTCAGCAAAACAAATGCTGCGGATTTCTTTATGTTGATATCTGTTCCTGCAGGAAGATAGGCAGCATACTCTTCAATAATGCCAGCAATGCGCTGGTCAATTATACTGGCGTTAATATTCATGTTTGATCTCCTCACCACCACTCATTCGTCGATAGTTGTTATGCGTTTCTGAGTCTCTCGCATTGATTTTAATCAATGATTTTTTCAATCTGCCCTGAAGTTTATCCATGTAGATATATATGACTGGCGTGATAAAAAGCGTGATAAGCTGGGAAAAAAAGAGTCCTCCGACTACTACAAGCCCTAATGGACGGCGCGCCTCGGCCCCAGCCCCAAAGCCTAAGGCTATAGGGAGTGTCCCCATGAGCGCCGCCATAGTAGTCATCATAATCGGACGGAACCGGAGGATACAACCTTCATAGATCGCCTCTGATGGGGTCTTCCCCTGATTACGTTGCGCGTCAAGGGCGAAATCTATCATCATGATAGCATTTTTTTTAACTATCCCTATCAACATTATTATGCCCATGAATGCATAGATGTTAAGATCAATATGGAATATAAGAAGCGTAAGGAGCGCGCCCACGCCGGCTGACGGAAGACCTGAAAGGATAGTCACAGGGTGGATAAAGCTTTCATAGAGTATGCCAAGAACTATATAAATCACCAGAATAGCAAGTACCAGAAATACCCACATCCCTTTGACAGACTCCTGAAACTCCTTTGCCGTGCCTTGAAAGCTGGTAGTAACCACTGCTGGCAGATGCAGGCTTTGCACAAGGTTTTCGATCCTGGGCACTGCATCGCCCAAGGCTACCCCCTCCTTAAGGTTAAAGGATATTGTCACAGAAGGGAACTGCCCTGTATGGTTCACCATCAACGGCCCGACACGCGGAGAAATACTAACAATGCTATCCAGAGGTATAGTCCGGCCATTGCCGGAACGAATAGATAGTGTTGAAAGCGCTGCCGGAGATATCTGATAGGAAGGCTCAACCTCCATTATTACCCTGTATTGGTTTGTTGAGGTATATATGGTAGATATCTGACGCGAGCCATAGGCATTGTACAGGTTTTTTTCAATCTCTTCTACTGTAAGTCCAAGCGCCTCTGCACGGTTTCTATCAATATCCACAAGGATCTCTGGATTCGTTATTTGAAGATCGCTCGTTACGTCCTCAAAACCAGGTAGTTCCCGCATTCCCTTTTCAAGCGCTGCCGAGTGCTTGTAGAGTTCTTTTATATCCGGCCCCTGTATGGTGTATTGGTATAGACTCTTTGTCGTTTGTCCGCCAATACGGATAACAGGAGGGTTCTGAAGAAATGTATTAATCCCTGGGATTGCAGCCAACTGGGGGCGTAGTCTTTTAATAACGTCATCTGCGCTCAGGTCTCTTTCGTCCCTGGGCTTTAACCTTATAAAAACCCGTCCGGTATTGCTTGTGGGACTCGACCCGCTTGCGCCTACCCCTGACATAAAGGAATGTACTGCTGGATCTTTTTGT
>JAZDIE010000308.1:0-4830 GCA_043805295.1 Pseudomonadota bacterium | reverse complement strand
AGCCGCAGCCTTACTTGCCCTTAACAAAAAAGCCAAGAATATGGCAAGGAACATATGTAGCGGTATAGTCGGCGTTATACCTACGAATACGCCTATTGCCATCCCTGTTGCGACATAGTGCGGATCGCCATTTAGGCGTTTAGTACGCAAAACCAAATATCTGACAGTTCGTTTAAGGTTCATATCCTTTGCCTGCGCGCTGACGCAGTAGAAAAAGCGTCCATATCAAGCGCGCCTGTTTTTTTGTTTAAAAACATATAAAAACCAGCGGCAGCGACCATCGCAGCATTGTCTGTGCATAAAACAGGCTTAGGGATAAAAACAGAAACTCCCCTGCGAGCGCCCTCTGATTCCATATGCCTTCTCAGGCCAGTGTTTGACGCAACTCCTCCTACAATGGCCAAGCGGGCACATTGTTTTTGTTCAAGGGCATCAAAGCTTTTTTTGACAAGCACATCTATAATTGACTGCTGGAACCCTGCCGCAATATCAGAAATTTCTAATGCGGGTGGTGCAGGGTGGTTAGCATTTAAATAGCGGACAAGGGCGGCCTTGACGCCGCTAAAGCTGAAATCCAGTCCGTACTCTTCCATGTATGCCCTGGGAAAAGTTATCCTCTCAGGATCGCCTTGCTGGGAAAGCTCGTCCATTAATCTTCCGCCTGGATATCCCAGCCCAAGAATTTTTGCCGCCTTGTCAAACGCCTCTCCAGCAGCATCGTCTCTTGTTTGCCCCATCACTTCAAGTGAGCCTACCTCTTTTACATAAAATATGATTGTATGCCCTCCAGAGGCTAGAAGGCATATAAAAGGAAAATCCGGACGCTTATCCGAAAGGTATATTGCCGAGACATGAGCCTCCAGATGGTTTACCCCGACCAATGGAATAACACGGGCATAGGAAAATGCCTTGGCGAAATTAAGCCCTACAAGCAAAGCGCCTACTAAACCCGGCCCTGCCGTGACTGCAACCCCGTCAAGACTATCCATGCTAACCTGCGCCTTGTCAATGGCCTCAGTAACCACTGGGAGTATGCACTCAATATGTTTTCGAGATGCAAGTTCAGGAACAATCCCGCCATATTTATGATGTATATCAAATTGGGATGCCACTATATTAGAAAGAATTTCCGATCCGTTCCGCACAACAGCGGCGGCTGTCTCATCACAAGAGGTATCGATTCCCAATATAAGCATATACACACCCTTATCAAACAATCCTTTGAAGTCTGGCCACAGATTCTATGTGAAAGGTATGAGGAAACATATCAACAGGCTGAACCTCCTCAAGCCTATATGCATCAACCATCATCTCTATATCCCTGGCCATAGTGGTTGGATTGCACGAAACATATATTATCCTTTTCGGCAAAACAACCAGTAATTGTTTAATTACGTCAGGATGCATCCCTGCCCTCGGCGGATCAATCACTACCACGTCTGCTTCTTCCTGAAGCAACGAGGATATATACCTTATATCACCGCATAAAAAAGCGCAGTTAGTAACATTGTTGCGTTTACAATTAGACTCAGCATCCCGCACTGCGCTTTGTTCGATCTCCACGCCTATAACCTTCCGGCAACTATTGGACATAATAATGGGGATTGTGCCTGTTCCGCTATAAAGGTCAAGAACAGTTTCTGAGCCGGTAAGCGAGGCGTACTTCACGACAGTACCGTAGAGTTTTTCAGCGCAAGCCGTGTTTGTTTGGAAAAACGAGGAAGGAGAAACCGTAAAACGATACCCCATAAGAACCTCTTCTATAAGCGGCTCTCCATAAAGCAATACCTCTTCTTCTCCAATTGCAGTGCTCCCTTTCCTGGGGTTGATAGTGTTGACTATCGACGCAATATTATTAAAATTGGTGGTTATGCTGTCTACCAGAGGGGACAAAGCCTCCGGCTCCTTTTTTGAGGTGACTATATTGATCATCCACTGGTCGTGAAAAAAAGAATGCCTCAGGGTCAAAAAACGAAAGTATCCAGTGTGTGTACGAATTCCATAGGGCGGGAACCCGCTCTCTTCAGCATATCTCGACACTTTTTGCAGGATCTGGTTGCCTATATCAGCCTGAAGCAGGCACTCCTCTATCTGAACTACCTTATAATACGCGCCGCGAACATGAAAACCTAATGCAAAATCACTTTTCAATCCCTGATTCAACATTTCAGCATGAGGAAGCCATCTTCTATCAGCAAAGGAAAACTCCATCTTATTTCTGTATGCAAATTGCCTTGGCGAAGGAATCGTTGGATGCACTATAACGTCTTTGATTTTTCCAATACGTTCAATCGAGTCAATTACATGCCCTCTTTTATATTCAAGCTGAGTCTCATAATCGCAACAATGCCAGGGGCATCCGCCGCAAAGATCAATGTGTTTGCACTGAGGCAATATCCTTTTAGAAGATGGCCTGAGAATTTCAATGAGCCGCGCATTTGAAAAACTCTTCTTTCGTTTAACGATCTGCGCTAACACCCTGTCTCCGGCTATCGCCCCCCTTACGAACACGGCGTATCCATCCAGTCGGCCAACCCCCTCCCCTCCAAAAGCCACGCGCTCAATCTCAAGTTCTACTATATCGTTTTTTTTTACCATGTCTTTTTTACACACCCCGTCCGCTCCGCGTCCCCCCCTCTTGTTTAGAGGGTATTTAGTGGATTGCGGATTTGTTAAGTTTGACGAAAGATTTACTGGAATGCTATAAATTAAAAGGCTCGTATAGCACAATCAATCCGTTAAGGAAAAACTAAATATGCTTGATTTCAACGCCATAAGACATGTAGGCCGGTTTAGGGATATAATCGGCATACTCTTTAAATACGGGTTTGATGGTATTATTGAAAAACTCGACATACCAGGTCATTTGCTTGTAAAAAAAATTACCAGAATCGAGGAGGGGGTATCTGTTTGGGCTAGAATCCGTCTAACAATCGAAGAGCTTGGGCCTACCTTTGTCAAATTCGGCCAGATAATGAGCATGAGACCGGACCTGGTTCCAAAGGGACTGCTGGACGAACTGAAGTTTCTTCAGGAAGATGTCAAACCTGAACCGTTCCATAAAATACGCGAGGTAGTGGAGACAGCGCTTAAAAAACCCCTGGAAGAGATTTTTGATAACTTTGAACCTGATCCGGTTGCCGCAGCATCTCTTGCCCAAGTACATCGCGCTACGCTGAAAGATATAGGGGAATGCGTAGCTGTAAAGGTGCAAAGGCCTAATATTGAAAAAACCATAAAGGCTGACCTCTATTTGCTTGAACTAATAGCCCACTTGATTCATGAGCGGTTGGAAACCATGCGCCTTTACAATCTCCCTGGAATTGCGGCAGAGGTGCGCAAACATATTCTAAAAGAACTGGATTTTCTACATGAAGCAGGGAATATGTATATATTCCGTCTAAACTTTGAAGGGAGAAATGACGTCTTTGTTCCAACAATTTATCCGGGATATACGGCTAAAACCATTCTTACAATGGAGTTTGTCGAGGGTGTGCATATAGATGAAGTTGACCTGATCAAGGGAGATAGACAAGCGATCGCGCAACGAGGCATAGAGATCACCCTTAAGCAGATACTGGTAGATGGTTTTTTCCATGCCGACCCTCATGCCGGCAATATCAGGTTGCTGCCTGGCGGCATAATATGTCTCCTCGACTGGGGTATGGTGGGAAGGCTCACGAAGGAGATGCGATATATCATCCTGGATTTTATCGCTGCTATTGTTGAAAAAGACAGCGAAAAGCTTGTGCAAACCACCCTTGCAATGGCGTTGTCCGTTCCGCCCCTCCTTGATGAGACAGGGCTTCAGAATGAGGCAATGGATATAATAGATGTCTTGCATTTACAAGCCTTCCTTCCTGTAAACGTTGGAAGGCTTTTTTTGGATTTCATTTTTTTATTGCGGCAATATAATGTAGAGCTTAGGCCGGATTATGTCTTTATGCTAAAATCTATTATGGCTATTGAAGGGGTCGGGCAGCAGCTCTATCCTAAGTTTAACGTCCTTGAGCAGGCGCAACCTTTTATCAAAAGACTCGTCTTGGAGCGCTTGAATCCAATAACAGCCGTTAAACATGCCGCGTCAACCTTGTCAAAAACCTCAAAACTACTTGGCGGCCTTCCTGAAAGGCTAGGTAAAATCTTAAGAAATATTGAGGGCGGCAAACTCTCCCTTCAGATACGCCATCATGGACTTGAACAAATAAATACAACCCTCTACGTTGCAGGAAACAGAATCACGTTCGGCCTTATCATGGCCGCGATAATAGTAGGGTCTTCCATGCTTGTCACTGCCGGTGTCGGACCTTTATTGTTCGGATATCCTGTTTTGGGAGTGCTTGGATTTTTTGTATCCGTTATCTTCGGATTATGGCTTATAATCCAGATGATAAAAGGGAAAAAATTATAGGTGAAAATTTGACTGTTTTGTCTTTAGTTGTTAATTATTGTCTGAACGAAAACGCGGATGAACCTTTTGTTGGGTTTCGCCCTTGCTGCAATTTCATTCATAAGTCATTGTCTTTCGTAGGTTGGGTTGAGGTACGAAACCCAACAAATATTGGACAGGCTCAACCCAACCTACGAAAAATGGGGTTTTCGTTCAGACACTAATTATTTTTATTGTTGAATTCGTCAACAATCATGAGAAAGGAGAAAACATAGTGGGAGATACAGAAAAAAATCTTGTAGACGCGTTTGCATTGGAATCACAGGCCAGTTGCAAATACCTTGCTTTTGCCAAACAAGCGGAAAAGGAAGGATACAAGCAAATAGCCAAACTCTTTCGCGCAACAGCAGAGGCAGAGGCAGTGCACGCACTTTCTCATC
>JAZDIE010000307.1:0-16172 GCA_043805295.1 Pseudomonadota bacterium | reverse complement strand
CCCTCTCTGACTGAGCTTTATAACATTGTCTTTGATTTCAAGCAGTCCATATTCAGATAACTCATTAATTGTCTGCCAATTATCCCTGCCCAATAAGGACCTTCAACAATAGTCGCCCTGTAGGCATGGCCGCACTCTGTCACAACCATTCTTTTCGGTTTTAACCGTTCCATGGCCTCATAGACCCAATCAACCTGTTTCTTGCACCCTTCCCAGTCGCCGGCAAACATAGCAAGGCTCGTCTCTTCCCACCCCTTGCTCGGCACCGTCCAGTTTTCACCGGCTATGCGAAACAGAATAGCTGCTTCGGCAATATCCACAGGGTAATACTTCGGTTCCCTTGCATTTACAGTATAGAGCGTATCAGCCCCTATTTTGTCTACAGGAATCTCAATCCCAGGCCATTCTTCTTCGGTTTCTTCCCTCATCCATTCACAGGTTTCGACCCAATCTTCAACAGTAACATTCATCTGCGCATTATAAAGCCGGTGCATACCTGATCCGATTTTCATTTCATGAGGCACAAAGCCCTGTGAAAAACAAAGACCCCTTAAGTAACTCATCATCACGCCAATATCTATGCCGTGCGGACAATAAAAACTACAGCGATTGCAGCATGTACACTTCCCCCATGCCGTGTCCATACACTTAATCATAAAGGCATTATCAACATCTCCTTTTTTATCTACCAACTCGCCGAGTGTTGAGTGTATCTTGTAAGAAGGCGTCTGCTCAGGATCCTGATTATTAGCATGATAGAAATGACAGGCATCCGCACACATACCGCAGCGCGCACAAATCTCAAGCCAGGTTTTTAGCCTTGATTTAAATGTCTTGTTCAGCGTCTCTTTCAGCGCCTCTTTGTCAACCGTATGCCGGCTCAATTCTTCATAGTATTGTTTGCCGCCTCTATCAGCCAAAAGCGCATCAAGTTCTTCCTTTGTAGTTACAGGAGCCTTGGTTGCCAACGGCTTTGGGGCTTCATTTTTTGCTTTAGGTGCTGCTTCTGCCATAGTCATTCTCCTTATGTTATACATAGCGTCCTAAGGCCAGATCGCTTGAGTTACTCCTTGGCTCATCGCTGCAACGTACAGGAAGTACGCGTCGCGCCTTGCGCTATGTCTTATGACGCTATGTTATATAGTTTCTTACCAGACTATCCCTTTACCGTGCTGACCGCCTCGTTTTATTCCATAGTCCATTCCAATTTGTACCCTGGAACAGAAAAAAAGCACAAAGTGGGAAAGTTTTGTGAAAGGGATTGCTACCAGCATAGCCTCTCCTGAGAGTATGTGAAGAATCAACCAAAATTTGTAACTCATCACCTGATGATATGCGATAAAACCAGTGATGAATGGCGCTACTGCAATGGCAAGAACAAAAAAATCAGAGCGTGTGCTAATGGCTTTCACATACGGCACAGTCAAGCGCCGCATAAAGAAAAAACCGCATATAGCAATAACCGCAACGGTCATGTAGTCTGCGACCGTGTCAGGGATAGAGTACCAACTGATACCCCAGGATTCCTCAATAAGCATAACGTGAGCGGATAAAAAAATAGCAGAAATGAAAATACAAAAATGAAAAAAATAAGTTGCGCCCATAAAAATGGGATGGCTCATTGTGGTATAATTCAAAGGAAACACCCAATGGACAAGGGAACGCAAAGCCCCTTTTATCCCATAATCAAGTTTTTCCTTATAAGCAACCCGGTCCAAACGCCAGTCCAGACCGCGCACATACCAAACAACGCGCCAGATAATGCCGATCAAAAAGATGGCAAAAGCTGCCAATGCCAAAGGCCCTCTTATAAAAAGATATATATTGTTCATGGCTACCCTCCATTCCTAAAGCGTTCAGGATACTCCTGATATCTTTCAAATAACCTAAAAAACCCGACTCTGGTTTGGCATTTTTTGCCTCTAAACTGCATTAAAAGCTTTTGTTCAGACACTATAACTACTCAGGTGTTTAGGTTGAAGTCTTTTAGACTGTAGGAATTCACCATTTGAGATCATGCCATGCCCATAACGACTAACAGACTAAAAACCTTCAGCCTTCTATTCAGGAAAATACTGAACTAAAGCTAGGACTCGGTACCAGAAAAATAGGTTTGGGTCAATATAAAAAGTCGGCGCGCTGTTAATAGCATTCATTTCAGGGTTGGCTTTGCAAAATATCCACTAGGCTAGGCTGAAGGAGGAAGGGTTTACAGTCATGACGGACATATGTCGTTGAGTATTTTTTCAAGGATAACTTTGGTTATCATATATGTGGGCCGGATGCCATCATCACCCATGCCTCCCGATGCAAGGGTTTGGCCGCTAACAAGCGGGTTGTCAGACGCGTAATATGCATACCGGATTTTTACATCTTTTGAGATATGCCCACGGATGATGGCAGCGTTGATGGCTCGCTGATAGTGCCCCCCCTCCATTTCCAGTCCCACTGCGTTCCAACTGGTGGTTTGGAATCTTTCAAGCACATCCCTGTTCTGAAGCGATGTTCCAAGAACTGTTATAATAGCCCCTTCATATACATTCCTATATCCGTTAAAGTCTTCTTTCTCTAAATCATTACAGATAATATAATTATGGGGAGTTCCCTCCAGCACATGCGCGGTAGCCAACATAATGTCCCCCTCACCCCCAAGCAAAATCCCTGCTTTTCCCATAACAGATATGGAGCATATGTTGGATTTTATCTGATTCCCTTCAATGTCCTCAAAAGGCCCCAAAAGTTCATCCATCACCTCAAACGCCTGGGTTCCAAAGGCATAATCCATAACAAGAAAAACAGGTTTTTCAGATTCTATCTTTTCCATGTTTATGCGGATTTCAGGGTGGAAAGAAACATTATTGAGCTTTGCTGTGTTTATTAACTGGCAGTCAATACCTGCCCCTGATTTATCGGGGATCTCGTATAACCCGTGTTGCAGAGCATATGCCCTTACCTCCTCTGTCCTGTCACGGATCGTATGAAAAAAACTAAAGACATCCCGATTAAGCTCTTCACACCCCTTTGGCTTAGCAGCGGCATAGCCATACAAAATCTTCATAACGCTGTGCATGTTTGCGCTTATTATGTGAAGTGGCGAGTTCTGCAATCCAAGTTCTATCAGCTTGGCCTTAATCGCATGCGCCCAATTTTCTGCATACCTGTGATGCCCAATCATTTCCTGAAGAGAAGGCGTAAATGATACTATAAGCTCATTATCCCTTGATGCCTCTTCTTCCTGCATACGTTTCCCAATGCTGTAAATAATATTAAAGAGTCCGCTGTTGTTATTAGATTCTCTTTTGTTTTTTTCCAAATACTCATACGTATACTTGGTTTCCAGGTATGTTCTTCCTAATATAATGCTCAGACTCCAGATAGCGCGATCCAAATCATTACCTGTCAGTTCCTGATCTTTGCGGATAATCTCCTCAAGTTGAGACCATTCCCTAATAAGATTACTCCCTCCTTTTTTCAGCCGGTCTCGTATTTTCCTCCCTTCGATATTAAGAAACGTAATATGAGTTAGAAGGTCGTAAATCTCACTCAGCCCTCTTGTAATAATGAAACACATCTCCTTATCACTCAGACGGTAAGACAACCGCTTCCGCTTCAGAGGTACACTTTTTTCAAAGGATGTATTTTCAAAATCTTCCTGCGCTGTAAGAATAATTCTTGTACATTCTTCAATGCCAAGAGGTAGTCTGTCTATAACGTATTCCAATCCTTTTAACTCGGTGATCCTCGGATTGTTCATAGTCCCGTATATTTCCGGGCTTAACATTCTAAGCGCGTCTTCAAGGGTTCGTCCTGATTGACCTGACGGCTTATAATACCCCCTTAAAGCAAGCGCATCCGCTGTTGTCTGAAATATCCTGATAGCGTTTCTTGCCTTTTGGGATTTTGTCAATTCCTGCATATGCTACCTGCCTCCCATTATACTTCTCGGCAGTATTTGTAGTCTACCTTTAGCCTTAGACAAAAATCCTCCCAAGTCGTTCCACATAATCAATCGACCAGATTCAGGAACCTGTTTGAAGTCGGATTATACGCTTTGTGAACCGCCCGATGAAGATTCAGGTCTCCTCCCACCGCATTTCTGGTTGGGCCAGCGGTCAGTACTTTGCCTGCCAAATTCTGATTTGGTTCTGTTCCAGACAATATCGCGTCTCTTACCTGAGAATATGTAAACTGCGGGTTCATGCTCCAAAGAAACGCGGCTGCGCCTGCAACATGTGGCGAAGCAAACGAACAGCCGGTTTGTTGTACATACTTAAAGCCAATCACGAAATACGTAGCCCCGCCTATTACCTCTGGGTATGGCGCCCAAAGACTCCAAGTTGTATATACACCTTGCCCTGGCGCGGCCAAATCCACAGTGTTAGCTCCATAGTTTGAAAAAGACCCCAAGTTGTCAAGGTTATCTGTCGAGGCGGCACAGATGAGATTCAAATCAGGAAAGCTACCAGGATAGGAAGGATACAGATCAAGATCAAGCCCATCGTTTCCAGCCCCTGTAACGACCAGCATATCATTAAGTCCTGCTTTTTGAATGGCGGACTGCAAGGCAAGATCCGGAACTGGGCCAAAGTTCCAACTAAGATTAATGACCCTTGCCCCATTTGCGATTGCCCAATCTGTGGCATCAACCACTTCTGATATCAAACCGCTTATACGAAGGGGCATGACTCTAACGCCACTCGGGTTTATCCCCGCTATCCCCGCAAAATTACCTGCTTGGGCGCATATTACTCCCGCAACCGCAGTGCCATGACCTGCCGGATCCACCCCTGGATTCAAAGAGTTTATTGATTTGAGATTTACAAAATCATATCCGGCGACAACCCTGTTTGTCAGGTCTTCATGGTTAGTGTCTATCCCTTTATCAATAACCGCCACAACAATCGGGTTGGCATCTATTGTCTGAGCCGCCAGCGGATTTTGGGAAGACCAACTGCTTTTCACAGCCCATGCCTCAAAGGCATCGATATCAGCATTTATTGTGCCAACAGGCGGGGCAACAGGCGACATCAAAGGATTTGCTACAGGAGGAGCAGGATTTGCCAAAAGCAATAGCGGAGTGGTTGTGTTAAATCCCAGGAGCGTACTTTGATTGGTCAAAAGACCAGCGCCTACTGTGGTGCCATACGCAGCAGCAAGCGAGGCTGGAAGAACACGTATAGGTTTAGCGGCGTCATTGTGCAGATTCCACTGAAGGCCCCAGACAATCGGAGGAAAGACAATGGGATTAAACCAAGCTGTAGAATCGAGTGGGTTGTATACTGAGGGATAAGTAAACGTTGGATCGCTTGGAACATTAGGCGGCAGTGCGCTCACCTTGCCGCAGATATTTGGCGATGCCCTGACAATCCTATACCGGTCAGTAAGATTATTATACTTTTGCGCCACCTCAAGCAAAGAGTCAAAAGCCGCATCCTTATCACCATCTACCTCCACAGCCACGTGGTCTATTGTGTAGGCCATATTGACTCGCTCGCCTAATCCGGGAATTGTTTCTTCCTTTACCATGGTCATCAAGTGCTCATTACGGCTATTAAGAAGCAAGATTCTTACCCCCTGGCTTCTTATCTCATCGTGAATCATAGACGCCTTTTTGCTTATTTCCGGCGTGTTTGCCGTTATATATAAGACTACCAGTTCACCTCTCTTAACAAAAACATCTGGTTCATCCTTATCCTCATCAACAGCATCAATTCCATAATCAGAACTATCGACTTCCTCAATCTCTACATTACCATCTTTATCAATATCATAGCGTGATTGCTCGATGTTTTGAGGCATATAATTCACGCACCCTTCGATTGATTCCTTTTTTCCTTTCAGCGCCACATCCTCTTTTGACATTTGTTTTAGACAACCAGGACAATATTCCGGCCTGGCGCAACCCTGACATGTCTTGTGAATTCCGTTCCTGTTGTATCCTTGTTCATCATATCCATCTTTATATCCTGCTTTGTCGTAACCATCTTTATTGTGCCCGCCCTGATCATAGCCTTCCTTGTCATAGCCGCCCGAAGGCCCCTTGTATGCGAGATTGCCATGCTCATCATAGCCATATCCAAACACATATTTGCCTTTATTGTCGTACCCCTCACTATTATAGCAATCCGTACACCATGGCTGAGGATTGCCGTTCTCATCAAATCCGTACACATGAATCCGTTCACGATTACACCCTTCGTAATCATAACAATCTGTCTGCTCAGGACGACAATTCCTGTTTATATTGCCGTTTTCGCCATAAACAAAGGGATGCTCTCCTAGTCTATTATAACCATTTTTATCATAGCAATCAGTACAACCAGGATTGGGGGTGCGGCCTGGCCACGAATTGCCATATTGGTCATAGCCAAAAGCGTGAATGCCTTGTAGGTCAAAGCCCTCTTTGTTGTAGCAATCAGTGCAACCAGGATTATAACCCCGATTTACACCATTCTTATCATAGGGGAATGCGTAAGTTCCGGTCTTATCAAAACCAGCCATATCGTAACCATCCTTACAACCCGGCACCACATACCCACGACTATTATAGTTGAACTCATGAATCCCGTTCGTGTTATAACCATTTGTGTCATATCCTTTTACATTGAATCGAAAGGATGACCCGCTTCCCTGTTGACCCCCCGAGTTGTATGAATATGTGCCGTATTGAACAGTGGGAAACGAGTAGCCAAAAGGTAATGATGATGAGTAACCCATGGAATAAAACGGCATCCCAAAACCGCCTGGCGACTGAATAAAAGGAGACTGAATAAAAGGCGAAGGCGAGTAGAAAGAATTAATAGGTGTTTGCCATTGCATCCCAAGACTAGGCATCTGCCCGTACATACCAAACATCGACGTACCCAAAGAAATTCCGGACAAAAGCTGGTTAACAGGCGAAAGCTGAGAGTTCCACATATTGCCAACACCAAAAGATGCAAATGATTGCTGACCAAAAAGTCCGCCAACCCCTCCGAGTCCCATTATGGAATTCAATTTATTAGAGGAGCCAAGGCTGTTATAAGCTGGCATAGTAGTGATGGTTGTTGGCATAGTGGTTGTCGGCATATATGCAGACATTATGGCAGAGTTATAAGATCCCATGTTCCCATAATTGGAAACAGGGGATAGCACAGGAGATAGTATCTGTTGCAGCGGGTCACTTGCAAAACCGCTCAGCGCAAGGCTATTCATGCCTGCTATTGAAGGCATTTGAAAAACGCTTGGTAAAGAAGCTGCCAAAGGCAGAGTCGAGGTAAGACCAATAATGCCTGCGCCACCCCCCATCATGGAGTTACCCCCAATCAGGTTAGAATAGAGGCCATTTAGACTCGATTTACCGGAATCAGCCATGCTGTTATTAATAAACCAGGATAAAGCTATAAAAAGCAAAGTCGTAAACAAAAGAATTTTTCGTAGTAGTTTGCAAGAACAGTTCACAGAATTTTCCTCCCCCTCATGATGAGCAAAAGCATTTACATAACCGTTTCTTAGTTTAGCGCCTATAGCAGAGGAGAGTTTTCTATTTCAGTCTGGCTGACAAGTCAATAAAAAACAATAATTACAGAGGGGTATCATAGCGTACGCTCTAGTACCCTCCAAGCCTCCCCTTATCAAGGGAGGCTTAAATGCTTCCCCCCTGATAAGGCAATGGCATTCGGTTAAGTATTTACCATGCAGGCATATAACCCGTCCTTTGACATGAGCTGCTCATGGTTCCCATATTCAACAATACGCCCTTTTCGAATGACTATAATCTGGTCTGCATATCTGATGGTGGAGAGCCGATGCGCTACCACGATGGCGGTACGATTTTCCAAAAGTTTTTCGTGGCTGCCTGTATAAGCATTTCAGTTCTGGTGTCAATGCTAGACGTTGCTTCATCTAATATAAGAATCTCAGGATCATGGGCGAGCGCCCTGGCAAAAGCGATCAATTGCCGCTCTCCGCTTGAGAGCGCCCTCCCCCCCTGGTTCAGCATAGTATCCAATCCATTTGGAAGTTTTGCCAGGACCTGATCAAGATGAACCGCTTTTGTTATCTCCATGAGGCGTTCATCAGTAAGCCTGGCATTCCCAACTATGTTTGCTCTTATGGTGTCGCCGAACAAAAAAACCTCCTGGCTTATCAATGCAATTCGTTTCCGCAAATTCTCTTGCGCGATTTCCTGGATATCAAGCCCTGCTATGCTGATACTTCCCTTGACAGGCTCATAAAATCCTTCAATTAAATTGACTATAGTAGATTTCCCTGAGCCGGTCGGACCTACAATTGCAATTGTTTGACCTGGATGAACGGAAAAAGACACATCCTTAAGCGCCCATTCGCCTGGCACATAGGAGAACCAGACATTGTCAAAAAAGACGACGGACGACAGACCACGGACGACAGACCACGGCCTATGGTCAGTGGTTTGTCGTCCATACAGAGTTTTTTCGTTAATATCCAGTAGATGAAATATACGCTCAGATGAGGCCATAGCAGATTGCATAATGTTATATTTTTCCGCGATATCACGAAGAGGTCTGAAAAACATGCGCATATATGAGATAAAGGCTACAAGTGCCCCCAGGCTGAGCGTCTTGCCGATAACCTGGCCGCCGCCGTACCAGATAACAAGCGCGGCAGCGATTGACCCCATAAGCTCAATGATTGGCATAAACAACGCGAAGACCTTGATCTGCTGCATCTCGACCAGATAGTTTTCATTATTCAGCCTTTGGAATTCTTTATAGTTTCTGGCTTCCTGAGAAAACAATTGCACTATCCGTATGCCGTCCATAGTCTCCTGAAACCGTGAATTGATCTGGGCGATCTTTATCCTCAACTCTCTAAAAATATCCCGAGCCAGACGGCTAAAATAAGTAGTAGCAATAATGATCAAAGGAAGTATAGCAAAACAGGCCAACGCAAGCCTAATGTGCATAAGCATGAGAAGTATCGAAATCCCAAGCAATAGAAAAAAATCTATAAAGAAAACTGTGACCATGGACGTTAGGAACTCATGAAGATTTTGCACGTCGTTTGTCACTCGTGTGACAAGCCGTCCAAGCGGATTTTTCGTAAAAAACGTGATTGAGCGTTTTTGCAAATGGCTGAACAATGAAAGCCTGAGGTCCCTGATGACCGATTGCCCCGCGTATTCCATAATAAATTCGTGGGTTATTCCGAACATGAGCTGAAGCAAGACAGCGCCCAAAAATATGGCCGCAATCCTTGCAATCCCCGCATAGGCTACGCCTTGATCTTTGCCTGCAAGAATGTAATCGTCGATCGCCACTTTTGTAAGATATGGGAGAGCCAATTCCAGAGATGTAACAGCTATGGATAAGACAATAGCAGTAAAGAATAATCGCTTGTACGGCAGGACATAAGGGTATAACCTTTTAAGAAGGCGCAGGTCATATGGCCTTCCAGGCTTCCCTTCCTCAGTATATCCGTAATCAGTTTGCATTAGAAAGAAGGCTGAAGGCTTTTAGGCTGAAGACTGAAGTGTTTGTGTGTTTAGAATTCATCCTAAAGGTCTTCAGTCTTTCTGTCTGTTGTTAAGAACCGTCACTACCTCAGCCTTTCTCAGCACAACCCCATCTTTGTTTATATATCCATTTTTAACCACAGAAAGGATCTTTTCGTTTTCCATATCCGGAACTTCTCTGGTCTCAATAACCTTGCAGTATTCCATCCTGGCTTTGTTATCCGGGAATTCAATACAAAGCACATGATTTGCCTTGAATACCCTTACAAGTTTTTTTTGGAGTGATTGTATATTCCTGGCAAGCATAAGAGCGGACTTATCAAATCCTGCTTTTTTTTCTTCTATAATATCATTAAGGTTTTCAAAAGAGTCTGACAATTCAAAGAGATTAAGATATAACTCGATTTCTTTGGAAAGAAATTTCTGCTCTTGTATTTTAAGGGCGTGTGTTAAGTCGGCTATTCCAAGCTGCAACTCAATGAATTTGCTTCGCAGGAATTCCTTTTCTGTTTTTATACTGGTATGGCGGTTCACTTGACAGGCTCAGGGCTGTTAAAAATCGGGAGATACTCTAACTCCGGTACAATTTTCACATCGGGCTGGCTCAGATTGAGATTGTTTGTAAACGGCTTTATATTTATAAAACACAAAAATTCGTTAACGGTTTTAGAGATTGGATTCATGAGTTCTTTCTGTGCCAGGGCGATTTCCCTGCTTGTATATTTTTTTTCCCGAAGAGCGCGAGCTGTTGCTATAACTATATCATGCTTTGTAGGGTTACGGTCTATATCCAGTATTTTATAAGGATTCATTTAATTTTACCTTGCTTCAAGTCTTGCCAGCTTATTTTCAATCTTATATAAGAGGGGGTGAGACTTATCAACATCAGCGCACCATTTGGAAAGGTTTTTCAAAATATCCGCTTTGTTTACTCCCTGCATAGATATTTCTTCCAAGGCGCTAAAACTACCTTCAATAAAATTAAAGAATTCATCTCTTACTTCCTGATGTTCAGATGTGGCTGCAAGCGAGCATGCCTTACTCATCCTAAATTTGTTTAACGCTGTGTTGAGTTGCTTTATTTCAATATCAATCTGCGCGATATTCAGGGAGCTTTGGGCGTATTCGTTATCAGGATTAAGCTCCAGGGCTTTTTTTATGGTCACCTCTAAAAGTTTCAGATTCATACGGTCATTATTGTACATCCAGATGGCGTGCCTTGTCATAACCAAAGATAGTGCGTTCCTTATTTCTTCTGTGGATCTGCTTGAATTAATCTTACTTAAGATACGCTCATAACCGATTAATTCATCTTCATATGAATCTAACGCTCTGTCTATAAGCTCTTTTTTATACTCTGGCGCTTTTCGGAAAAGCTGAGAGGCATTTTCAAAATATCGATCAGCCTTGGCATCACCTCTTTCCAGGCAACATAGTCCATATTTAAATTCTGTCCTTTCCGTACAGTACTCCACAAATTCAGCTTCTTCTCTGTTTTTCACTACGCTGCCCGGCAATGCGGCAAAAGCCTCGTCATAACAACCTCTTTCAAAATAAAACATGCTTTGAGCAGCAGACGAATAAAAGGCGCCTGTCCTTAGGTAATGCTCTATATTTGAAAAATAATCCTTATTTGCCCTGATTAACCTGAGCGCCTGGCTTGATCTCCCAAACCGTTCAGCGAATTGCGGGGTACAAATAAGATGAGAAAAACCCTCCTTATTCTCTGCAAGATCATAGATGTCTTTTATGATCTCTTTTTCTATGTTCCATAAGGCCAATGCTTTTTTAAAAGACTTGTTCTCAGAAGAGAGGTTTGAGTATTTGGCTATTAATTCATCTGCCTTTTGAATAAGCGCGATACGCACTGCCGCCATGTCTTCACTTGAGGCAGAAAACTCGCTCAATATATCATGATCATAGACTGCGGTAAGCCAAAATATCGTAAAGTCATAAAGATAATCCTCAAACCTCTCTGCAAGCGCAAAAAAGGTCTTTGCGTAAAACGCAAGCATTGCGGAATCTATTTGAGCAGGATATGGATCAAGAAGTCTGCCTATGTCTGCATACTGTTCTTTGTTCCAAAGTTCTTCAATCCATGCAACCCTGCAATATTCCACAATATCCTTTACTTTATCCCAATGCTCAGAGTTGACAAGGGATTTGCCTTCTTCAATAATTTGGGCAAAATCTTTTGTCTGATTAAAGCGATTATACATATCTGCGGCCAAAAGGGATTGCACAGCTTTTTTTTGTTCTAGGAAGTCTTTTTCACTGGATTCTATGGAATTCCAGTTTTTTAAACAATCATGATAGCGGCCTGCTTTGGCCAAAGCAAATCCATAATCATACATAACTCCATGCGTTAAAGGCGTAACATTCTGAAATAGATAAACCGCATCTCTGAATTTTTCAGCCCTTACAAGACAATGTGCTTTCCTAATAAGGAGCTTTTCGCTATCTCTGCCATCTATGATTGCTTGTCCATACAGGTCGGCAGCCTTGCTGTATTCGCCTGCTGCTTCGGCGTTTTTTGCCGCTTCCCAAAGACTCCGTGTGGCTGATTTTTCTTTCAACCAAACGATTTTTTCTTTGAGTAGATCCTCGCCGCAGATCGCGTAGGCATCTTCAAAACACTTTATGGCATGCTTTAGATCACCTTTCCTGGCGTGTTTATCACCCAGCTTAGAAAGCTCCTTTACCTTAAGCTGCGCTATCTCTTTCTCACATATTTTTATTTTTTCGGCTATGTCATGTTGCTGAAAAATTGTTTTGACTTTTTCGAATTCCTGACAGGCTACTAAATAATTCCCTCTTTCAAATAGCCTCTCGGCTCTGGCTAATACCGATTCCGGATTGTTTGGTTGTTTTTTCATAACTGTTCAGCACCTCAGGAATCCCAAAGGGATTCTGTCTCATAGCCCAGGGTTGCGGCAAGCTACCCTGGGGCTATTCCCAATTCCCGTTCCTCAACCCCAACAGGGTTGCGTCATTTCCAGATAAATCGTTCGTCCCATTCCATATAGCCCCAGGGTAGCGGCCTTGCCGCAACCCTGGGCTTAATGACATAGCCCCTTTGGGGCACACACACCACATAACCGTTAGGGATAAACATCCTACAATCCTATTCTGACCTTTGTCCCTGGCCGCAACTGCATATCAGGATTCAGGACGACTATTTTTTTTGTCCTCTTCTCTGTTTTGTAGAATTTAATGGCTAATGACCTTAAGGTATCGCCTTCTGCTATTGTATAATTCCAGTAAATTTTATCCCCTTTTACTGCAACTATTTTCTTGTAAATCTGTTTTGCGAGCTTTATATCTTTGAGAATCTTTATCCTGATTCCATTCCCAATTGTATATGTTCCAATGTTGGGATTGTGTTCAAGTAAGACCGGATAATATATCCCTGCCCCATAATACGTTTCAGAAATTTCCCATAATGTATCTTCTTCTTTAGCAATGTAGACCCAGAAGCCGGTTTTTTCAGGGGACGATGGAACACTTACCATAGACAGTGGTCTGTCATCTATTGTCTGTGGTCTATCGGAGAAATGCGCCCTCTGTTGCAATTCAGGCTCAACAGGCGGCCTAGCCTGTTGCGAATATATATTATGACCGATAATTCTTTTTCTTATTATTCGCTCGCCTGAACAGACTATGGACGATGTGCCACTGCCCATAGATTGTGGTCTGTCGTCTGTCGTCCGTGGTCTAATCAACTGCAATCCAGCCACAACACCCACAAAGCACATGAATACTATGATAATAAAAACCAGCAGAATGTTCCAAAACCTGAATCCATTTTTCTCCTCGACCAACTTGTCAGGGAGTGAGTCCAGCACCTTGAAACAGGTTAGATCCGCGTCGCATTGAGGGCATTTATTATGATCAAATGAGACTCGCTCCAAATTGCATATCGGACATGAGAAATGCGCTCTCTGTTGCTCAGATGCCACCTATTTCCTGATATCCTTATAGATCGTGGCTGACTTGGTCTCATCAGCAGAGAGAATCTGATTAACTTCAGGCATAATCTCTTGTACCAAACTGGTTGTTTTATCTATATCTTCTTTCATAACTGCCTGCATGATATTGCTAATACACTCATAAAACTTTGGCGCCTTTGATGGATTGGTATCCGAACAGATATCACCAGCTCTTTTGATGTCCATAAATAAGTTTACCACTCCCAGATGACTGCGAATGGCGTCTGTAAGGTCATCAAGCGCCTTGGAATTTTCCTCCAAAGTACCTTTTTCGTCCATCTCCTCTAAGTTTTTTATTTTTAGTTGTAGAAGTTTTTGGGTGGAAGGCGAGATTGCAAAACCGAAATTCTTAAGCGCTGCCTGGGCATAATATATCGTGGGCTTGCTGCTAAGGTTTTCTTCAGCCATTTTTCTTGCTTTTTCGAGTTTGAGCGCCACCATGTCATAAGCCTTTTCATTAACCTCGCTTGTCTCATTATTGATCACCATATCAATGTCCTTAATCGCAGATAATGAACGATGCAGAAGATCTGTCATGACATACTGGTTGTATCCTTTACGATTGGCGTCATTTATAGTTTCTTCCAAATTTACAAATAACTTTTCGTCAGCCTTTCCTCTTGACAAGGTTTTTGATAACCGGATATCAGGCCGTTCCTTTAAGGCTGCGGTAACGGAAATAAGGTTGTTTTCATCGATTTTCAGGGTAACCTCCGCATGCAGGACATCATCAGAGTCATTATTATCTTCCTCATCGTTGATACCCAGCCATAGATCGCCTATTGATTCCTCCCTGTCATGCACTTTATTATAAAATTTCATGTGTACCAGCTTCTGCTCAGGATGCACCAGCTTGAATACTTCTGTCTTTTCATATGGCAAAGGGGTGTTCTTTTCAACAAATAGATATCGTTCGTTGTTTTCCAGGTGAATATAATAGTCGTGAGCCGCGGAGTGGACAATATCAAATACCCCATGTTCAATAGTATAGCTGTTAAGATCAAGTCCGCAACTCTTGCATGCCAAATCAGACTGCAAAACCGCGACGCCGCACTTGGGACACTCATAGACATCTGACAATCTATGGCTCAGAATAGCCGCCCCTTCGGCAATTGCAAGCATAGGCCTTTCGTGAGCTATTACCTTTTTGTCCCCAAATTCCTGTTTCATGGCTTTTACAATAGATGGAATACACGAGCTTCCTCCCACCATAAGAACATTGTCAATCAGATCTTTCGTGAAGTGTATCTCCTCAAGTATTTTTTGAGTGAGCTTGACAGTGGTATCTACAATCGGAGAGATAATCTTTTCGAATGTGTCACGAGTCAGTTCAACATTGACATCAATACTATCGCCATCACTATCGCGCAAGAGACCGAGTATCTCAATATATGCCTCTTGCTCAACGCTTAACCGTATCTTCGCCTGTTCCACCTTGACTCTCATCTCTCCGATAAAGCGGTTTTTTCTTTGTTTATCTTGTTTTTCAATAAGCCCTTTTATATCGCTAAGTTGATACTCCCTGGCGATTTCGCCAAGCACATAGTCGGCAATGAGGCGGTCAATATCTTCACCGCCCAGCCACATATCTCCTCCTTTTGCCTGTTCAATGAACTGGCCTCCGCTTATAGTCAGAATAGAAAGATCAAAGGTGCCGCCGCCAAAATCAAAGACAAGGACGGTTTTCGCATCATCTCCTTTAATAGTGTCAACTCCAAATGAGATAGCCGCCGCAGTAGGCTCTGGCAGTAGCCTGCGAACTTTCAAGCCTGCCAGTACGGCTGCCGTCCTTGTGGCATGCTTCTGCTTATCGTTGAAATAAGCAGGCACAGTAATCACTGCGTACTCTACAGTATCACCTAAAATTTTTTCTGCGTCGATCCGTATTTTTTCCAGTATCTTTGCGGATATCTCTTCAGGGGTATACTCTTTTTTGTTTAAGATAAGAGCCAGACTGTTTTCCGTTCCTCTTGAATGACGACCGATTTGATAGTGAAGCTTATGGCTGGACAAAAGATCTTGGATATCTTTGTCATTGTAGTTTCTTCCCATGAGACGTTTGACCGCAACAATAGTATTTGCCGGGTCCTGCTTCATCCATTCAAGGGCGTCCTTGCCTACCACGAACTTGGTTTTAGAAGTAAAAAGATTCCCTTTTTTGGCCATAACGCAGGAAGGGGTAATAAAATCTCCTTCCGCATTTTTTAAAACTTCCGTATGCACTCTTTTTATTGCCGCTACAGAATTAGTTGTCCCAAGATCGATTCCTATTGACTTAGACATAATTTATATATCCTTTCTCTGTACAGTTTTCTGACTCGTTGTCCATCGTCCATTATCATAATTTATTTTTGTAGTCCATAATGCTGATGGACTTTTTATGAATCCATCATTAATTGCAGCTCGTACATCTTTTTATATCCCTCTCCAAGCCTGACAAGCTGTTCGTGCGAACCTTTTTCAATCACCCTTCCCTCTTCCATGACTATAATTGTATCGGCAAAGCTAACGTGATGGAGACGATGCGATACTATGATAGTGGTGCGCGATCGGGCGGCCTGTTTGAGTGAATCGAGTATAAGCGAGGCGGTGTCGCTGTCCACTTCGCTCAACGGATCATCCAATATCAGGATTGGAGCGGATATGAGCATGGCTCTGGCAATGGCTAGCCTTTGCCTTTGTCCGCCTGAAAGCATTATCCCTTTTTC
>JAZDIE010000306.1:0-3522 GCA_043805295.1 Pseudomonadota bacterium | reverse complement strand
AGGGCGTTCAGAACTCTATTATCCCTGTTAACAACAGGATTGCAGGATTTGGGTGAGATATGTCATTTAATGATATTAACACAAAACTCAAAAGAGTGAAACTTCAGTTAATCAAGAGCGTCCCCAGATTTACCCTTACCCATAAGTGGGGTTGCGAAATAAGGGTGGATTGAGGGGTGTTGGATTTAAATGTTGCAGGGTACTATTTATTAAAGCAGGAGAAGATGCCGGATTTTTCAACCCAAGCTGTTTTGCTGCGGGCGATAGATTATCAGGATTACGATCGCATTGTTACGTTATTTACCGCAGATTACGGCAAAATAGTCGTACTTGCAAAGGCTGCTAAAAAAAGTGTAAAGCGTTTTGGCGGAAGCCTTGAACTTTTTTCGCATCTTGATGTGGCCTTCACCGTATCCAAGACCAAGAAGGGGCTTCCTCTCTTAAAAGAGGCCTTTATCATTCAACCGTTTGAACATATCAGGGTGGATGTTGCAAAAACAGCATATGCGAGTTACTGGTGCGAGCTTATCCTAAAATGGATGGAAGAGCGGCAACACAATCCTTTTTTGTTTAAGTTGTTGCTTTCTGCCTTGTTTTATATAAATACCGGTCAGATCGCAAACGAGATTATATCAATATGTTTTCAGGCAAGGATGCTTGCTCTTTGCGGATTTGCCCCTAATCTTGAAGAATGTGGAGTTTGCAGAAGGCCTCTTGATCTCTTTTCAGAAGAAAGAATAGCCTTTCGATTTGACACAGGGGGCTTAGTTTGCGTCTCATGCTCTGGCGGGAGTGGTAACGGGGATCGTTTTTTTTCCAAAGGTGCGCTTAAACAACTTATATGGACAACAAAAGCAGGTTTTGACAGGGCGCTTCGCATCAGGTTTTCAACTAATGCTATGGGCGAGGCAAACAGCCTGCTTGAGCAGTTCTCGATCCGCTATTTTGAAAAAGAGATCAAGAGTCTTGGCTTTTTAAAAAGGTTAAGGAATTGTGGATAATTTGCAGGACATAGTTCAATCGTCTGCCCCTTGCAGGCTTGATTGCGGGGGGACGCTCGATATAAGCACATTCCGGCTTGGCTTGAGCCACTTGTCCTTATGTACTTTTAACATAGCCTTAAATATGAGAACGCGTGTCCGGCTCCTTCCATATAGAAAAGATATGGTGCGTATCTCTTCCTGCGGAGTTGGAGCTGAGGAATATCCGGCAGGCAAAGCGCCTTATTCTTCGCGATTAGGGTTGATGTTTGCTGTTGCGTCTTACTTTAATGCAAATGGGGTTGATATAGAGATCGAGTCTGAGTCTCCTCCTCGTAGCGGTTTGGGCGGATCTTCGACCGCAGCGGTCGCCCTTGTAGCTGCTTTTGTAAAGGCGCGGGCACAAATGGGGAAGAAACCTTTTTCAAAAGAGGAGATCGTTATCCTTGCATACCAGATCGAAGATGGATTGCTCCCAGTGCCGTGCGGTCTTCAGGACCAGTTGGCGGCAGCCTTTGGAGGGGTTAATGCGTGGCATTGGCCGTCGTCTCCGGCTGAGCCTTTGTTTAAAAAAGTGGAACTGCTACCCTCAGACCATTATACCAGGCTTGAAGAACGGATGCTGCTCGCATATTGCGGGGTTACTCATGAGTCATACGATATAAACGGTAGATGGGTTCGAGGCTTTATGGAGGGGGATACCAGGGAGGCATGGGAAGAGATCGCGCGATCCGCCCGGCAGTTTGTTGATTGTATTGCCAGGCAAGACTGGAAAGGCGCTGTGCAGGCAATGAACCAGGAGGTGGAGATACGGATAGGTTTAACGCCAGAGGTTTTCGTTGATATTGGAAAAAATCTCCGCAAAGATGCGCTCAAGATAGGATGCGCAGCCAGGTTTGTAGGCGCAGGAGGGGGCGGTTGCATATGGGCGTTAGGGGAAAAGAGGATATAGCAATGCTTCGTCCCATATGGCGGGAGACCCTTTCACAAAGTGAGTTTGGCCGGCTTCTTGATGTAAAGATTGACCGAAATGGGATTACTTAATATTCTGTAACATTTAAATCTAACCTCCCTCAATCCCCCTTATCAGGCCAATGGCATTCGGTTAAGCATTTACTATGTAACATACTGAAACATATAATTATTTAGCTAAAATCATTCTTGTCTCATTTTACGGTAACGAGAAATAGAATCCATTAAATTTTGGTTCTATGTGATTTGTAGTGAGTAATGGCATAGGACGATCATGAACAGTGAAATTTTATTCAGTATGGCACTCGGTCTCCAGGAACCGTGGCAAATCAAAAAGATTGTATTTGCTGCTTCTAAAGAAGCAGGGCAAATAGGGCTTCATAATTCATGACAAGCTTCCAGTCCGCCATTAGTTCATCTTGGTGCAATGCCGCCCAAGCCAATACCAGCTTTATCTGTTTTTTAGGTAGATCACCATCCAACAATAATATCTTAATCATAATTTTCACTCGTGTAAAAACTGTTGTCTAACGACTCTTTCCGTCCACGCACCCACACCCACAAAAAGAATACCCACAACAGTGTTGAGCAAAAGGATACCAATCGGCGCAGCGACAAAAACTGGCGCGAACAGGGTGTTTAACAACGAGAAAATTCCAAAGGCCACACCCGCGAACACAGTGGCCTGATAAACAAAGGAGCCAGTGGCAAACGTATCTTGAAGCAACCAATTCATCAGACCAATCCATAATCCCACTCCCAAAGTCCATAACAGGGTTTCAGTTGGGCGGGTAAGATAGGATGGAAACAACGATGGCCAAGCAAGATAAACCAGAAAGTGAAACAAAAAATACACGAGTCCAACAACCACCATGGAAACAGCCGCTGGGGTGAACACTGGCCTAATGCGGCGACTTGCATTTGTGGCCGTAAACCACCCCAACAGTATGCTCAGCAGAATAATGACGCTGCCATCGACAAGACCGATGCGCAGCTCCGCTTTCAGCGGAGAGCCAAAAAGCAAACTCATCGCAGGTGAACTGATGAACATCAACCCACCAAAGGCGATTCCATACGTCAGGCCTTTTGTGAGCTTTGTTCCAGGCAACCTCGCCTGAATCAACTGAAATATCAAAGCCAACGCTATATACGTTATAAGCAGCAGCACAATAACGATTGGCAGAAACCAGCCGTTCTCAACAAAATAGCTGACAGGATATGTGTACACTGGAGTAGGCGCCCATAAGAAATGCAGTCCTATATCAACAGCAAGAGATGCCACTACAATTATAGCGATTTTCCACCACTGCGCGCGCAATGTCCACATAGCTCCTTTCTTTTATCTCTAAAAAGAGATGTTCAATAATACAGCCCAACGCCTGGATATTGAGTCTATGCTTTTCCCTATTCTTATGGCTGACACTTTACTTTTATCGTGGCGCCTGCCGAGTATGCGGCAAACTCCGGGGCGTAGAGCGGCTGAACTGTTGCAGGCCCTACCTTGAAAACGCCTGCCGTGGCGGCCCTGATACGGTACTTGAACGTGTATTCTCCTTGGGGGATGTCTTCG
>JAZDIE010000305.1:0-5389 GCA_043805295.1 Pseudomonadota bacterium | reverse complement strand
GACGTAGCAAAACTTCAACCAGGAGCTGTTGAAGTCGCAGGATCGGGCACAGTTTTTGGACAAGGGACAGATCAATACATAGAGTATAATATTTCAGCTATGGGAGAAATGGACGCAAGCCCGACACCCAAAAGGGCGTATATCTCAAGGGATTACTTGTATCGAATACATAGATAATAAACGCCTGAACGCAAACCTCTGCTTTTGTCATTTTGACCTAAGGGAGAGATATTTAGAACAAGGAACAACTTAAGCGTCTGGACTTATGACACTATGTATAATCGGAACTGGATGTAACACCTATTTCTTTATTAAGCGTATTCATTCTTTCTTGAACCATTTTTGCGACTTCAAGGCTCTGATCAAGTTGACTTCGAATCTGCGCAAGCTCTGATCCTTGCGAATCAATACTTGAAGAAGATTTTATTCCAAGACTCTGGATACGCGCCAGAAGACCGCCGAATTGGCTGATACTTTGGGTCACCTCACCGATCATCCTTTCTCTTTCTTCTAATATCGGCTTCCGGGCCTCTGGCGTTGCCATTTTTTGTGCGGTCTGCCAAAGCGAAAGTGTTTTCTCAAGGGTACTCACACACCCCTTAAAAAGCTGTCCGACACCTGATACAATATCAAACGCAGAGCGCGGATCGAGATTCACGGTCCATGTTTGATCTTCCTTGCAAACCTTAATCATAGCCCTGAGATCGCGCAAGCAGGCTTCTGTCCGGGGGTCCTGATCAACGGAAAGCTTAGCATCAAGATCATCCAATGCCTTTTCCCGTTTTTTGTCGGCATCTTGCTCAAGATGCTTGAGTACCTCCTTGTTAATACCATCGCTTCCAGTGAAAAAACGGGTAACGAAAACCCCGATCCCTCCCAGAATACCAGCAACGCCGGCAAAAGCAGCAATGCCTGACGAAATGCTCAATGCCCATAAGGCGAGAAGATCAGTCACGCCTGCCACAATAGGAATAATCGACCAGGGGCTGGACAAGAGACTGACAATCACCTCTTTTGTAACCTTTGACGGGATTTCTTTTCCTGTAAGGATACTCTCCTTCATTTCCGCATCACCCGCGTTCAGAACTGAGCCTGCATTAACAAAAAGGATACGGACTGGGCGGCGCCATTCTGAGATGACGGCGTCGCCGCGCTTGCTTTGATCCGAGCTTTATCCACGCCGTAAGCGGTAAGTAACTGTGCCACCGCATTAGCCCTCTCTTCAGCAAGTTTGATATTCGCCTGGGGATCGCCCTCTGCACGGGCATGCCCCGCAACCTTGAGATAATAATAAGGCCAACCCGCAAGCTTGCGGGCCAATTCTTTCAAGTTTCTTTCGCTTTCTATATTGATTCTGGCTGTTCCACGGGCAAAAGAAATCGGCTCTATCTGCATGCGTCCGACCGGCGCTAACGAAGCCCATTCCTTGTCAGACAGAGGACGCAGGATTATATCACGGTGTGGTTGCGCCAAATCCTGAGTTCCTGATCCAAAGTCTTGAATCAAGTTGACCTGCTTCCCAGGGTGGAAGTTGGCCGTATAGAGATTTTTCATGATCTGGTCATAGAAAAGCGTATGCGCTTTGCCGTTCAGCGGATCGCTGGTAAGCGCTCCGGTCTTCACAAGTACGTCTGTAATATTTACAATAGAGTCTTCCAGGTGTTGGAGATTGGCGTTATCCTGAGACGAAAGGAGTCCGAAATATGCGTAGTTCTCCATGGTGTTTTTCCATGCTATTCCCTGGGTAAGTTTATCGGCCAGCTTTTTTGACAGCGCCTCTCCGCCGGTCGTCTTTGCATCTTCCATGACCAAAAGAGTCATTCCTTCAGGATTATGCTGATAGGCAAAGGCAGCCCTAAGATACGCCTCAATAACAGCCTGTGCAAGATCGGCATGATCGCGCAAAAATGTCCGCTCTGCCACAAGCACGTCTATGATATAGCCTTTCAGTTTGCTGCTGTCGAGCAGGATATGGGCATCAGGCGCTTCCTCCAATGCTTTTGACACATACGGTTCCCACAAAGCGTATGCCCATTTCTTGCTTTTATCTGCGCTGATAATTTTTTTATAGACAGCCTCCGCGCCATCGGCCTCAACAAGCCATTTGTCCGGAAGGTTAGGCAGGCTGAAATGCGCGATAACTGTACGGGCAAGAAATTCGCTCGGCGACCGGGGAGTCAAAACTATTCTTGCGTCCGGATGATCTAAATCTTCGATGCTCTTTACCGCGTTTTTGTATGCTATCAGGGCATCAGCGCCTTTGGTTTCATCAATCACAAAAACAATACTGGCTGGAAATTTTTCAAGCTTTGCGCCAGTGATGATAAACGAATCAATTGTAAATAAAGCCATATGAATAGCCTTTTTTTCAAGCGCTTTCATACGGGCTTCATAATCCGCCTGATCATCCTGGATGGTTAGCTTAATCCCCTGGGCTGTCAGGTCCTTCTGGATAGCGGACGACCGGAGCACACAATAGCCGGAAAAGCTGTCTGCCGCCAAAAGGATTTCATTTTTGTAACGGCTTTGAGATCCTGTCTCATCTTCAAGCTCCTCTTGAAAGTAAGGAAGAATCAAAAATTTCGCCGCTACAGCCAGAATTGCAGCAATCACGATCCAAATCAATCCGGCAATAAGAATACCTTTTCGATCTCCCGACATGCTCGAAACTCCGATTCGCTTTTTTTTTTACTGCCTTCCACGCTGTTTGAAACGTCTGAGCGCTGTAAGGATCTTAAAAACAACAATAACTAAAACAATGAGATAGATGATATATTGGAAGCCATCTCCTTTGTCATCAGTCGGCACAGGGGTTGGGTCTGGCGCTGGTTGTTGAAATGGGCCTGGTTTTGGACTCTGTTGAGTTATGGGCGTCTCTCCGATGGGATGATTCCCGCTTGCGGCAAGCGCCCGTAGCATTGCTGTTGCCAGTTCATCCGGAATTGGCGCAATTTCTGAGAAAGCCGCTTCAGCCGCATTCGTATCTGCGGGTGAATTTGCTACTTCGGCAAAGACTTCGGAAATAGCGGTTTTCAATGAATCCGGATCGTCAGCGCGACGGTATGAATGGGCTTGTGTGGCAAGGGTGTGTGTCGTGATCATGTTCACGCCAATGACATCAACAGTCACGCCTCTTGCAATAACTTCTGGCGTATACCGGTCAACCAGATGCTGATCGTTTGCCTCGCCGTCTGTGACAATTAGTAGCCGGTAAGTTCCGTATCCGTATTGTTTTGCTTTTTGTTCGAGCAATCGGTCTGCTCCAATCTTGATGTAAGCCCCCAGTGGCGTCTGACCGCCCGGCTCCGGCAAATCAATGGCGTGAAGAAGTTCAGCATCGTTACGCGGTCCAAGCGGATAGACCCATGGATCGGCAAGATTTGAAGAACTGAATACAAGAAGCCCAATCTGTATGTCTTCCTGTGCCTGCCGTAAAACCTCTTTAAGGGCTGCTTTGGCAACGGCCATTTTTATGGTTACGCCATCCCTCATGGTTTCACTCATGGATCCGGATGAGTCCAATATAATAATCACATTATTCCGTTCAAAGGGGTCATTTTCAGCCATGCACGAACAAGCCCGGCAGAGATGTATAACAATAATCAAGGCAGAAAGGTCATAGGAGAAAAATCGTCTCATGACACCCCCTTCTTTAGAAGTCAAAGTCAGATTTGGTAGTCGACTCGGCGGTTACTCTCATCAAACGGAATTCGACTCGCATATTTTGTCTTGCTTGTTCCATGTCAGTCGGCTTGGCAATAAATGGTTCCCGAACCCCAACCCCAACTGCCTGAATCTGGCTCTTGTCAAAGTCGATCCCCTTTTTGCTTGCATACTCTATTATGGATTTCCTGACTGCATCCGCCCTTTTTCTTGAAAGATTGAGAGCTGCTTGCATGGTCTGACGGGGGTTGCCTTCTTTCGCGCCATCAAACGCGCCCGATTCGATAAGTTCCACAATCTTTTGTGTGGCGGTTAGATCAAGCGGCCTTCCGTTGAAGGAATACCGGTAGTTGCCCTGAGTCCCGCTACGTTGCAACATACCTTTTCCTATGCCGCTTTGAACAAGCTCAAACAGGGTCTTTGTCGGATCAGAATGCCCCCTGATGGCAATGACAGCGTTGCCGTACTTGTCAGCCATCTCAACAACGCGCTGGTATTCTGCGCCGTACTGCAACGCGCTGAATTCAGTCTGATTCGGATCAAAGTTGATTGTAAAAGAAGTGATGGTGCGATCGTCGAGTCCGCCTCCGGCGCTCAATGCCTCGATCTCTTTTAAGACAGCTTCCGCCCTGAAGCGGTCACCCTTGTCCGCATCTATTTTTGTAAGGTATTGGATAAATGCAGGCAAGGTATAGTCGAGATTAGACGGAAACAACCCTGTCCGAATCTTGGCGTAACCCTGTTTCACAGCAAGATCAAGGGCTGATTTATGAAATGCCTCAAATCCGTGCAGATTGTTTTTGTCAGTGAAAAAAGCAACATTTCCAGGATACCCGACAAAAGTGCAATCGCTTAACAACCCATGAGCATCTTCTTCAAGTGTAGGGATCACATCTTTTCCATATATCTCCTGGGTCAGCCTGAGAATATCCATGTATTTGGATGATCCTGCCGCCTCATATTGGTTTTTCAAATCAATGACCTCTTCACACGCCTTCAAATAGCCTGCAACAAATTTTGTCACAAAATCACGGTTAGCATCATAGAAATCCTTGCGGCAAACATACACATCAGCAATCGAACGTGAAAGCTCGGCTGTAGAGACCAGAATCCGGGCGCCCTTCACCGTTCCTTCTGCCCCGGTTCCAACATCGTGAAAACCGCCACAAAGTCCGATCATGTCTGGAGTAATCACAAAGCAAGCATCTATAGAACTGTTTTTTCTAAACATTTCTGCAGGAGAATTGGCCGTTGCAGTTAAATCATCCGCCCAAATAATATTAATGTCTTTCCAGTCAAGCCGGGCGGTCTTTAAAATATCATCCAGCATCCCCACGTGTGGCCCGCCCTTCTGAAGCACAATGGTTTTGTCCCTAAGTTCGTCAACGGTTTTTATCGCTGGCCGCGCAACCATATGATCACCAGCAGACCAGGTCATCTGGAGAATCACAACCCCCTTGGTTTTTGGATTTGATCCGATCACTTCAGAGGCCATTCCAATCATACTAAATGTTCCTCTGAGAAACGGCGTATCACCGGCCAAATAGCTACGGACCTGTCCGATAAAATCATCGCCCGGAACAAGCTTCAGGTTCAAGCCCTGTTTGGCAAAAATGGTTCCAGGCTTTGTTGCCAGACCGCCGTTAGCATAAAAAGTCGCTATATCCCCACCCCATGTGATGAACGGCACTTGCATAGGTGATGTATTGGCTACAGTGCCAACATT
>JAZDIE010000304.1:0-2362 GCA_043805295.1 Pseudomonadota bacterium | reverse complement strand
TAACTGATATCCCCTTGAAGCCTGTTTGTATCCTGGTATTCATCAACCATTATATACCTGTATTTTGACGCAACGGCTTTCCTGATAGCGTCATCCTCCAGCAGCTTCTTGAGATAAACCAGCATATCATCGTAATCCAGGTAGTTTTTCTCTGTTTTATATTTAACGTATTTCGACTTTACATTTTTTATATATCCGCTGTATTCTGCCAGGTGCGGATATTCTTTTTCAATAATATCTTCCACGGAACTATGCTTGTTTATAGACATGCTTATTATGCTTCTTATTGTATTTTTTTTTAAGAAATTTTCTGTCCCGCTCAGAAATATTAATATTGCTTGAACATTTGCCGACCGCATCTATGGCATCAGCCTCATCGAGAATAGAAAACGAATTGGTAAAACCCAAGGCTTTTCCATAATGTTTTAACACCTTATACGCAAACGAATGAAATGTCCCGCCTTCTACTGCTGCGCACCTTGGATCGTGGGCAGCGGCTCGCGAAAGCATGACCCCGGATGCGTTTCTGGTAAATGTCAAAAGTAATATGGAAGCCGGCTCCACCCCGTTTTGGACAAGATTCAGGACCCTGTATTCTATGACTCTAGTTTTACCTGATCCTGCGCCTGCAATAACAAGCACAGGGCCATCTATAGTCGTAGCAGCTAAAAATTGAGATTGATTTAAGTGTTTTTTAAGGTCTATCATATTATGTTTGTCCGCTTCCGGCAGGCCTACGAAAAGACACTCGTCCCGACCACCAAATTAGGCGTCGGGACTTCGCTCCGCGCCAATTCTCGTTCGCCCTGCCTCCGGGCTGGGGTCTGAGGCGCATTAGAAAAATTTTGCCAAATGTCCGCAAGGGATTACGACGAGCAAATGGCGGAACTGACCCTCGTCTATAATATATGAAGAATTCCGCCAAATTTGCGAGTCGTAAACCGTAGCGGACGGCAAAATTATTTCAGCGCCGAATGGCCCCAGCTGCCGCAGGACACCGTGCCCGCTCGCCCCCGCCCTTTCGTAGAAAGGTCGGGGCTCGAATCGGCGAGGCTTTTCTTTAGGCCTGCCGGGAGCTGACAATTATATTATCGGTTTAATTATCCCAAACCTTACCAATATCACTATTAATAACGTATACACAAGAGACAATAAAGCGTCTCTCAGGAAATTTTTCCAGGAATATTTATTTTTTTCATTGTCATCTTCAAGCGTACTCTCCAGGCCCTTCTGTAATAATACAAATCCCAGGACATTCGTGATCCAGTAGGACACAATAAATGCCCACAGAAACACGCCTTTATATACCAGATTCACAGCGCAGGCAGAGATATATGCTATTGGGAAATTTACAAATAAATCATTCCACCATGAAAGAGGCGACAGTAAAAATCCTATTGTTCCCAGTATGCCGCCGTATAGTTTTTTATTCATAAACGAAGTCCCGAGCATCAATAGGTTAGGCGTGTAAAAGCGAGGGACGAAGTCCCGAGGCGCCCTATATTATATGCTATGCGCCGAGGGAAAAAATTAGCCCTGCGCCGTTTAAGGCACAGGGCTAAAAGGCAACAACCTCTCCGACAAGGTAACCGAGCTGCCGAAAAAGCACTCGATTCAGTTGCCATTAATATTTATATCACAAAAATCAGCCTGTGTCAAGCTAAATGCCGAAAGAGGTCCCAACTGACCTTGCCGCCTTAATAACAGGATCGTTCAAGCCCACTCTTTTGATATCCCCTACAGCTCTTGCTAAATCCGTCTTTTTGATCTGTCCTGCCTTCAGGACAACCATCTTGCCAAAATTACCTTTAGCTATCAATTCACAAGCCTCTACTCCAAATCTGGTTGCAAGCATCCTGTCAAATGGCGAAGGCTCTCCTCCCCTTTGAAGATGGCCCAAAACAGTAACCCTTGCCTCCAAGCCTGTCATTTGTTCTATGTCATTGACTAATTTATTGCCTATCCCGCCCAATCTTAAAGGATCTGTAGAGTCTTTTACTATCTTTTTTACAATCATCTTTCCGCCCCTAGGCTTTGCGCCTTCACTTGCCACTACAATGCTGAATCTTTTACCGCTCTGATTTCTCTTTGAAACCACTCCGCAAACTTTTTTAATATCATACGGAATCTCAGGTAATAATATTATATCCCCTCCCCCTGCCAGCCCTGAATATAAAGCAAGCCATCCTGCATACCTGCCCATTACCTCTATAACCATAACCCTGTGATGAGACTGCGCAGTAGTATGTAGCTTATCTATTGCCTGGGTAGCTGTAATCAAAGCAGAATCAAAACCGATTGTTGCGTCTGTCTGTTTCAGGTCATTATCGATAGTCTTCGGAACCCCTACCAACTTGACGCC
>JAZDIE010000303.1:0-2059 GCA_043805295.1 Pseudomonadota bacterium | reverse complement strand
ATAGAGATGATCTATGCGTCCTGTATTAAAAGATGAAGAACGTCGGATGATCCCATGGAGTTCATATCCCTTGGAGCATAAAAGCTCGGCAAGATACGATCCATCCTGACCTGTTATACCGGTTAATAAAGCCTTTTTCATGTTTATCTCTGCATATGGGGTTTTTTACAAATCCATCTAACTTGCACGGTTAAGATAAAGCTCCGCTCCGTGACTTACAGCCACTATCTTTAAATAACAATTTGATTTTACCTTCAAACTAATCAGTCCAGCCTATTGTTTCTAAAACAGCCTGCCTGAAACTATTATGCGCGCAGTTCATCCAACCCACAACCTGAAAGATCCTTCACTCCAGCCTCTTGGGCCAACTCCTTAATCTGTTTTTCAATCTCTTCATATTCCGTGATTTTACGTTGCAGAAACCTCACTGTGATTTCGGCCTTTTCCTTGACACCGCGTGGAGTGAGTAAGTATGCGTACAAAGCCTTGTTCTGCGCATTCTTAAACCGGCTAATCTTGACAAATCCGCTATGTATAAGTTCCTTTAGGCAATAGTTGATTTTACCAAGACTGACACCCATCTCCACAGCCATTTCTCTCTGGCTAAGACGGCGATCCTGGCTAAGAAGCCTCAAGATACGATAGTGAATTTCTTCCTGATAAGGATTTCCCATTTTTAGCAAACCGCTTTCGCAAAGGTTATTTCCATGTATTTACGGGTTCCAAAGATTGTTCAACAGTTGAACTCTCATATAGGCTTACACATTTCCCGTCAAGAAAAAAACGAAAAGAGGCGGGAGCAGCCTGGCAAGCAATAGTAAGGAATCGTAAAAAGTCCAAAAATCGTCATTGCCCGGCTTGATCGGGCAAGCCAGGCATTGTAACCATTTGAATATACTGGATCCCCCGGTCAAGCAGGGGGATGACGATTTTTGGACTTTTTACAAAGCCATCATGCTTTAACAATTTTATTGCGACCTGCTTTTACATTCTTTGTTGCATTGCGGGTATCGACTATGAGTTTTGCTGTTTCTACTAAAGATTCATAATCTATGTTAGAATGATCGGTTGCAATTATCACTGCATCATAAGCGCTTATGGACTTGAGGTTCCACTTAATAGATCTCTCTCCGGCAAATTCAGGGTGTTCACGCGAGGGACGAATAATCGGCACAAACGGATCATAATACGATGTACGCGCCCCAAATTGTCTGAGGAGTTTCATCAATACATATGATGGACTTTCACGGTCATCATCCACGTCCTTTTTATATGCAATCCCTATTAGCAAAATCTTTGATCCATTGACGCTCTTTTTTCTGCTGTTAAGCGCTTCGGCGAGCCGTTGTATCACGTATTCAGGCATGCCTGTGTTCACTTCCCCTGCCAGTTCAATAAAGCGGGTTGGAGAGTCATACTCACGGGCCTTCCATGTAAGATAGAACGGATCAATCGGGATACAGTGCCCCCCAAGACCAGGGCCAGGATAAAACGGCATAAACCCAAATGGCTTGCTCTTGGCAGCGTCAATGACCTCGTGGATATCTATACCCATTTTTGTATAAATAATCTTAAGTTCATTCACCATTGCAATGTTCACACTACGAAAAATGTTTTCTGTCAGCTTCACTGCCTCGGCTGTTTCTGTTGAAGATACAGGAACTGTCCCAACAACTATCTGGCCATACAATGCGCACGCCAAATCGAGACTCACAGCATCATATCCTCCCACCACCTTGGGAATCTTGCGGGTTGAATATACTGGATTGCCTGGGTCCTCCCGCTCCGGAGAATATGCAAGAAAAAAATCCTGGCCTGCTTTTAAGCCGCTGGTTTCTAATACCGGACAAAGCTCCTGGCTTGTAGTTCCAGGATATGTTGTTGATTCCAAGATAATAAGCTGACCTTTCTGGATTGATGCTGCAATGGACTTTGCGGTATCTATTATATAGGATATATCAGGCTCTCGATGCCGTGTAAGTGGTGTTGGAACGCAAATGATAATAATGTTCATATCCCGCAAAAGAGAAAAATCAGTTGTTGCGTCAAACCGGCCAGT
>JAZDIE010000302.1:0-22408 GCA_043805295.1 Pseudomonadota bacterium | reverse complement strand
ATAAGCCTCAACAAAAGCGCTTACCACAGAGGGATCAAACTGCAAGCCGGAACATCGAACTATTTCGTCAACCGCCACTCTTTTCTCAATCCCTTTCCTATGAGGCCGGTCGGTTGTCATCGCATCAAACGCATCGGCTATGGCTATAATTCTGGAGTGAAGAGGTATATCTTCGCCTGACAGCCCATTAGGATATCCTTTTCCATCGTAACGCTCATGGTGATGCAGGACAAATTTTCTAATGTCGGCCAAAAAATCAAAGTCACCTATTATGCTGGCCGCCCTTTCAGGATGTGTTTCAATTTCCGCCATCTCGTCTCCGGTAAGCCTTCCCGACTTGTTCAGAATCGTTTCAGAGACAGCAATCCTTCCAATATCGTGGAGGATACACGCCTGATAAAGCCTTTCCAACTCTTTTTCGGAAAGCCTTAGCTTTTTCCCTGTCGCAACCGCGTATAAAGCAACCCGATGGGAATGGCCGTGGGTATAATGGTCTTTGGCGTCTATCGCCCGGGTTAGGGCTTGTACAGTAAGCAGATACGCCTCTCTCAACCGGTCATAAGCAGCGACAACCTCTTTTTGCTTGAGCGCATTGATGATCAATCCGGCAATATGGCCGGATATTATATGCACAAAATCCAGGTCTTCCCTGGTAAAAGGCTTTTTCCTTTTCCCTGTTTTAACGCCGAAATTAATTACTCCTATGGTCTTGTCACATACTATCAATGGAACGCTCATGATCGAATCATACGCCGCGCGTAATTGTTCGGAAGTATACTCTCTCGCAGTTTTTGGCTTGGTCTTATCGAACAAAACCGGTTTGCCTGATTTTACAACCGAACTTGATATCCGATTCTGAAACAGCTCGTTGGTCAATCCAATAACCTTATCCCTGTCGTCGCCTACCGCTGCCTTTACAGCAAGATATTTATCGTCTTCTATGAGCAGAACAGATCCTATGCTTGCGCCCACAATCCGGCGGATTTCTTCCAGGATACTGTTGAGCAACTCAGGAAGATCAAGGGTGGTCGCTATCTCAGCGCTCAACCGGCATATCCGGGTCAGGCGATTAACTTTTGTTTTATATTTATCCAAAAGCAAACTATTATCCTGTTTAACAGGATGGGGTGTGGTATGTTTTTTTAAAATCATATAGGTATCATTCAAACTTGGGTTCAGGAAAAAGTGACGCAGGCCTTGCAAAGAAAAAACCTTGACCAAAAGTTATCCCCAACTCGAGCAACGCGATGTATTCCTCTTTAGTTTCTATTCCCTCTGCAATAACTTGGGTGTTCATGCTTGCCGCGATCTGTCCAATTGCCCTGACCAAACCCTGCTTGAGCTTGTTTTTATCGATCTCATGTATCATTGATATATCAAGCTTGATAAAGTCAGGAGCAAGTTGAAGCAATGACTCAAAGTTTGAATAACCCATGCCTGTGTCGTCTACGGCGATTGCAAATCCAATATCCTTGACCTGTTTTGATGTTGCTCTGAATATGCTAAAATTTTCAATAGCCTCTTTTTCCGAAACTTCAAGCACAATATTCTCTGCGCTAATTTTTACCTCGGCAAGAAACTCTTTAAGGTATTTTCCTCTGAACTCAGGATCATGTATGCTTGCAGGCAGGATATTGACAAAGAGTTTCTCTCCATTTTTAAGATCTTGGGCATTGATGAACGCCTTGCGCCTACACAGGTTGTCAAGCTCAAACATCAAGCCGGTTTCTTCGGCTACTGTAAAAAGAAAGTAGGGGCTTTCGTAAGGTGTGCCTTTTGGCCCTCGTGAAAGCGCTTCGTATCCTACAACTTTATGTTCAACCATATTCACAATAGGCTGAAAGCAGGTGCCTATCTCTTCTTTGATAATAAGTTCCTGTAGTTTTTCCTTGTTCCGCATTAGAGACTTGAACTGCTGATATTCTGTCATTACCTTTGCGTCTTCGATCAGCTTTTGGATCAACCGCTCTTCCTGGATAAGTGCGTTTCTTATTATAAACGCATAGCCGATGCTGATTTTCGCTCCTTTTTTGAGAAGAGGGAATATCGTCCTGAACATCGTTTGATTGATATAGTCCATAAGCCGGTCGGCAAGGTTTTCAAGATCCCCGCTTTGAAATTTTTTTTCATCTCTTTTCCTTGCAAGAAATATCATAAACTGATCGCTCTCGGGCTGGCTCACAACAACCAAGTCATCTGTCCTGATTTGTTTTGCCTTCATTTCTATAAGCACTTGCTTCAACGCGTTAAGAACATCTCCATATATCAAGCGGCCATAATCGTGTTCTATGCGACAGACTTTTGAGGCATCCACAAGGATCAAGCCCAGGCTTCCATCATTCAGAAACCGTTGCTTAATAAGCGGCAACATCTCCTGATAGGTGGGAATATCCGCCTTATTTTGTTGGACAGGCTTACTTGTTTTACCTTTTTGTGTCTGCGGGGTTTTTCGGGTTGGCATTTATGTCCCTCCTTATAAAGCTAAAGTGTTGCTCTGGCAGGTTCTTTTTCCAGCTCAAAGGCTTCATGCAGCGTTCTTACTGCCAGTTCAGTATATTTTTCGTCAATAACGCAAGAAATCTTTATCTCAGAAGTGCTAATCATGATTATATTTATATTTTCCCTGGCAAGGGTTAAAAACATCTTGCTTGCAACCCCTGTATGGCTTCGCATCCCAACTCCGATAACAGAAACCTTTGAGATGTTCTCATCCCCATACACCTGTTGAGTTCCAATCGTTTGGGCCAACTGCTTTTGGATATCCATCGCCTTTTTGAAATCGGTTTTTGCCACAGTAAATGTCAAATCAGTTAACCCTCCTGCGCGCGTATTTTGAATAATCATATCAACGACTATCCCCGCCTCTGTCATAGGGGTAAATACCTTTGCCGCTATTCCAGGCTGGTCTGGAATCTTAATTAAGGTAATGCGAGCTTGATTCTTGTCATAAGCAACGCCAGAAACTAAAACTTTTTCCATGTCTTTTTCTTCTTTCACTACCATAGTCCCCTCTCTATCATGGAAGGATGTACGCACATGCACATGCACATTATATTTCATTGCCAGCTCCACGGATCGTATCTGAAGAACCTTTGCCCCCAGGCTTGCCATCTCCAACATCTCTTCATACGAAATTCGATCAAGTCTTCTTGCCTTGGCGCATATGTTAGGATCGGTTGTATAAACCCCGTCCACGTCAGTATAGATTTCGCAGGCAGCGGCATTCAAGGCAGCGGCAAGCGCGACTGCGGAAGTATCTGATCCTCCCCTGCCCAATGTAGTAATGTCCCCTTCCCTGGTCCACCCCTGAAACCCTGCAACCGCGACTATTTTTTTTTCGCCGAGCGCCTGGCGTATACGGTTTACATTCACCTGCTGTATACGCGCCCTGCCAAATGCTTCATCAGTAAGTATCTCGGTCTGAAACCCCAAGAGAGAAACCGCCGGGAACCCCATTGATTTAAGCATAATACAAAGGAGGGAAACCGTTGTTTGCTCACCTGTGGCAAGCAACACATCGAGTTCCCGTTTATCTGGAGCGTTTGTGATCTCCCTTGCCAGCTTAATAAGGTGATCTGTAGCGCCGGACATGGCAGAGAGCACAACAACAATATCATTCCCCGCCTGATAGTTTCGTATAACCCGATTGGCCACATTCCTGATACGATCAAGATTTCCAACCGATGTTCCGCCATACTTCTGCACTATTAGAGGCATTTTTCTATTCCCTAATCACTTGTTTAAGCTCAATCATAGCCTTGTCAAAATCGTCGTTTGTTATAATGAAATCGTAAAAAGATGAGGCATCAATCTCAAGCTTAGCCCGATTAAGCCTTTGTTCAATCGCTTCAGCAGATTCAGTCCCGCGCCGTTCAAGGCGTTTCCGAAGCGCCTCAAGACTAGGGGGCGCGATAAAAATCAATATTGCAGTTGGATATTTTTCCTTAAGCGTCCTTGCCCCTTGCACGTCTATATCAAAAAGAACGTCTTGTCCGCTTTTGAGCATTTCATCTATTTTCATAGAGTCAGTGCCGTACTTGTTTCCGTGTACCTCTGCCCACTCTGCCCACTCATTTTTTTCTATCTTGTTCTGGAATGCCGCCTGCGTAATAAAGTGATAATCCGCGCCATCCTGTTCCTCAGGTCTTGGCAGCCTGGTGGTATATGAAATAGAATATCCAAGTCCTGGAATTTCTTTTAAAAGAGCAGAGCAAAGGGTGGACTTCCCACCCCCTGAAGGTGAAGATATAATAAAAAGTCGTCCTGGTTTATTCATCTTGATCAGCAATTTTATCTTCTTTAAAATCAAAACCTGCCTCAAACCGCTGTGCAATAGTCTCTGCCTGCACACCGGATAAGACCACATGATTGCTGTCTGTAATAATAATCGAACGGGTGCGGCGGCCATGTGTTGCATCCACTAATCTGGCGCCTTCCTTGGCATCGTCCTTCAGCCGCTTCATAGGGGCAGAGCTGGGAGTCACAATAGCAATCACCCTCCCTGCAACCACCATATTGCCAAACCCTATGTTTAATAGTTTTCGCTCCATATATCCCCCTCTTCACAGGGACAGGCTTTGAACCTCCCCTTGGACGAGTTCTATACATAGCGTCATAAGTACAGATCGCTGCGTCGCGCCTTGCGCTATGTCTTATGACGCTATGTATAAACCCGCCTCTACTCGATATTCTGCACCTGTTCCCTTATCTTTTCTAACTCACACTTGAGGTCTACCACGACCTGGGTCAAATCCGCATCGGAAATCTTTGACCCGATAGTGTTGATCTCCCTGTTCAACTCCTGCGCAAGAAAATTTAGCCTGCGTCCCAAAGCGCCTTCTGAATCGATTGCTGAATAAAACTGAGAGATGTGGCTTCCGAGCCGGACAAGTTCTTCCGTGACATCGCTTTTATCAGCTATATAGGCCACTTCCTGGATAAGCCGGTTTTCGTCCAGCGCGCATACATCTTTAGACATCCGCGAGATACGTTCTTTGAGCTTTTTGTAGTGCAACTCAGCAAGCCCTGATGATCTCTCCTTGATAATATCAATCCGACGTTCCATAAAAGCCAGGCGCTCAACCAGATCTATGCGCAGGTTTTCCCCCTCTATAAGCTTCATGTTAGACACAGCGTCAAGCGCTTTAATAATACCAGCTTCCACTTGCGGCCATAAACTATCGCCTGAAAACTCCAACGCCTCAAAGGCTATAACCCCATCACACCCTAACACCGCGCTAAATGGAACCGGCTCATTAATAGCAAACGCATCCTTTATCCTGTTTGCAAGCGTAAGGTATGATTCAGCCAGCTTCAGGTTAAGCCTTAATCCTATATTAGATTCTTCATCGTTTCTAACTGTAACAGTTGCCTCGACCATGCCTCTCGGAATCCGGGCCGCGACAAGCTTGCGTATCTGGTCCTCAAACAGCATCAAGTATCCCGGCACACGCACCGTGATATCCTGGTACCTGTGATTTACACAACGAATCTCAACGGTTACAGACTGACTATTGACAACGCTTCGGTTCATGCCAAAGGCAGTCATGCTTTTAATCATAAAACAACCTGTCGCAAGTATCTCTTGCGTATTTTTTGTAAAAATCCATGAATGGCATCTTCAGCATAATCTGGGTACGTCCATTCAAGCCGCTGGTATGCGCTCTTGCGGTATATGAATGTCAAATCAGCATAGATGCCGTCCCTAAGGTATACCCTGTGGCTATAGTTTTTCCCTGTTGCAAGCACAAACCTCTCTGCCACCAGATGCCCTGGATCTATGTTTACCCGCCTTTTACCTTGTTCAGAAAATTCCTGCTCCAGCGTATTGGTAAATAGTTTTACATCAGGCAATTGGTCTTGCTCCACCAACCGGCAAAACGCAAGCAGCCTTCTGTAGAGCGGGCTTCCCAGCTCTGATGCGTAGTAGTCGGTATGGGAAAAAAGATACCACGGGCTTACAACGTCGAGCGCGCCAAATTCCGTTGCCAGCCGTTCGGCAATGATTCCCATGAGATCTTTATTTTTTAAAAATACGCTGATTACAAGTTTTGCAGGGCCAGGCTTGCGAGGAACGCTCACTTAAGGCCTGCCAATGCAAGAGTAATTAATCCCCAGCGCCTTCATCCGCGCCGGATCATATATGTTCCTTAAATCAATGACAACCGGTCGTTTCATAAGCGTTAACAGCCTGGCCCAATCGAGGTTGCGGAACTGATTCCATTCAGTAACAAACACCAGGACATCCGCGCCGCAAGCAGCAGCATAAGCGTCCTTTGCGTATTCGACCTCTTTAAGATACATGGAAGCTTGTTCCATCCCCTCAGGATCATATGCCTTTATCCTTGCCCCTTTTTTTTGTAAAGACTGAATAATAGGAATAGACGGGGAATCCCGCATATCATCTGTATTAGGCTTGAATGTAAGACCAAGAATAGCCACTGTGGCGCAGCCCAAATCACCTGCCGCAGCCTCAATCTTTTCCGCCATAAAGAGAGGCCGTTCACTATTCACCTCGACAACCGATTCTACGATACGAAACCTATAACCATGCGCCCCTGCGATCCGGCAAAGCGCCTTGGTATCCTTTGGAAAACAAGACCCTCCAAAACCCGGTCCTGGATGGAGAAATTTTTGGCCGATGCGATTATCCAAACCCATGCCTTTTGCCACCTTGTGGACATCCGCTCCCACGCGCTCGCAGAGATTAGCCATCTCATTGATAAAAGATATTTTCGTAGCAAGGAACGCGTTTGAAGCATATTTGATCATTTCAGCAGTGGCGACATTTGTAATTACAAAAGGGGTTTCTATAAGATAAAGAGGAGAATAGAGGTCTTTTAATATAGCAATCGCCTGATCGCTATCTGCGCCTATAACTACCCTGTTGGGGCGCATAAAATCCTCGATAGCCGAGCCTTCTCTTAAGAATTCCGGGTTGGATGCCACATCGTACGGGATCGGTCTGGCCTGGTTCTCCCTGATAATAGTCTCTATCAGCTTGCCGGTGCCAACAGGCACTGTGCTCTTGGTTACAACCACCTTGTAACCATCCATGTCTTGACCGATTGATTTGGCTACTTCTTTTATGTATGTAAGATCTGCGTTGCCGTCAGAATCAGGTGGAGTGCCGACAGCAATAAATATAACCAGGGCATTTTTAATCCCTTCGGTGAAGTCAGATGTAAAAGAGATCCTCCCCTCGGCAAGGTTTCTTTGTATCAGTTCAGCAAGCCGAGGCTCATAAATAGGAATTTTTCCGTTATTTAATAATTCGATCTTTTTTGTGTCGTTATCAATGCACGTTACTTTCAGGCCAAACTCCGCAAAGCACGCGCCTGTGACCAACCCCACATAACCGCTCCCTATAACAGATATATTCATTATGTCGCCTTTTTTTGCTTTCTTGCCGCCTATCCTGCTATGCTGCGCATTACCTCTTCAGAAATATCAAAATTAGAATAAGACTTCTGCACATCATCGTTATCTTCCAGATTCTCCATCAAGCGGAGCATCTGCTCCGCCTCCTTCCCTTCAAGCATTATCGTGGTATCAGGCACCATGCTGGTCTCTGCCATCACATAGGATATCCCTTTTGCCTTTAGGACATCTTTTACCTTTTCAAGGTCAGAATGGAGCGTATTAATTTCAAAGTTATGTTCGTCATCGGAAACGTCTTCAGCGCCGGCTTCCAGCGCGACTTCCATAAGAAAATCCTCATTGACGCCTTTTTTTTCTACAACTATTATCCCTTTTTTCTTAAACATCCACGCCACGCAACCATTTTCTCCAAGATTACCTCCTGCCCTGCTGAATATATGCCGGATATCAGCTACAGTCCTGTTCTTGTTGTCAGTCAGCGACTCCACCAATACCGCTACTCCTCCAGGCCCATACCCTTCGTAATAGACTTCTTCATAATTAACCCCTTCCAATTCCCCAGTTCCTTTTTTAATTGCCCTGTCAATATTGTCCTTAGGCATATTCTCAGCTTTTGCCGCAGCAATAGCTGTCCTGAGCCTGGCGTTGCTCTCTGGGTCTCCTCCGCCCGTTCTGGCAGCCACAGTAATTTCTTTTATCAACTTGGTAAAAATCTTGCCGCGCTTTGCGTCAATAGCCCCTTTTTTGCGTCTTATTGTGCTCCATTTAGAATGACCTGACATGTTCCTCCTCGTTTTTTATTGAACCCTATCAAATATATCTCCCTGCTCTCTTTCCGTGTTGCTTGCGGCTTTAAGAGCTTTACTTGCTCAAACAGATTCCGTGCAATCTTTATGAATTCTTCAAACCCTGCCCCTTGAAATACCTTGCAAACAAAAGGAGCCTTTGGCCTTAAATGTCCTGAAGCCAACAGACAGGCAGCGGTACATAGCGCAATAGAGCGTTGAGTATCTACAAATTTATTCCCCGAAGTATATGGCGCCATATCGCTTAATATACAATCAAACTCTTTGTTGAATTCGCCTAAAAACTCCTCTGACACTGTAAGTATATCCCCCTGGATAAATCGTGTATTGTCAGGCAGAGGGCGATCCATAGGATTGATATCCACACCAACTACCAAACCATCTTTGCCAACCTCGCGGGAGGCAAACAAAAGCCATCCACCGGGACAACTCCCCAAATCTAAGACATGGCTCCCTGGCTCGATGATCCTGTACTTGCGCTGTATCTCAGCAAGTTTGTAGATCGATCTGGCAGGATACCCCTCTTCCTTTGCCTTTTTTGCATAATAATCAAACCAAGGATTAGATTTCATCATAATTTATTACAAGAGACCTTTTACTCTGTCAATTGGCAACTGCCTTTATTTTTACAATTTACCCATTTGCAAACAAACAACCTTCATGATAAATGGAAAAATCATGAAACACTCAAAATACATAATGCTGCTGCTTATAAACCTCTTGACACTGGCTATTCTGCATCCCGCACGCCTCTCTATGGGATCGTCAGACTCAAAAGACATTGTAAAACACTTAGATGCTGGCCTGGTTCCTAATGCAGTCATTGATTTTAACCCTCAAGACAGACCGGCCTATATAATACTGGTCGAGAAGAGTTCACAGCGATTAGCCCTCATAGAATATAATAACGGGTTTAAGCTAAAGCATCTTTTTTCCTGTTCTACAGGAAAAAACAAAGGTAACAAGGAACGCTTCGGCGATGCAAAAACCCCAGAGGGGATATATTTTTTAGCGGCAAAGCTGCTCGACAGGGATCTCTCTCCAACATATGGTCCGCTTGCGTTTCCAACAGATTATCCCAATTACCTTGATAGACTTGAACATCGTACAGGAAACAGCATATGGCTCCACGGCACTGATAAGCCTCTAAAACCGCACAATTCAAACGGCTGCGTGGCCATGGAAAATACAAATCTGGAGGCACTATCAAAATATCTGGAGCTAAATAGAACCCCTGTAATTATAGAAGAGTCGATAGAATGGGCGCCATTGAATAAAGCGCCAAAAGAAAAAAAAGAGGTATTGAAATTCCTGGAAGAATGGAAATCAGCTTTTGAACAAAGCAAGCCTAAAAAATACGCCTCACTGTATGCAAACTCTAACCAAACAGCCTCCAACGGCTGGGACATACTTAAAAAGCTGAACAATGATGCAAAAGCAAAAAAAGAATCTTGCTCGCTAAAACTTAAAAACCTTTCGCTTTTCAGGCAACGTAATGCCGTGATTGCGCTGTTCGATGAAGTAGTTGCATTTTCGGACAAGTCATTAAAAGCAGGCGTTAAAAAACTTTATCTGACATCAAAAAGCCAGGATTGGAAAATCATAAGGGAAGAATGGCAATCCCCTGAAAAAAACGGTAAAGACTATAGACTGTTAGCCTTACAACAGCTAGACATAAAGACAGGAAAGGAAAAAGTTGAAAAAACAGTTGTTGCTTTAGTTGCTTTAAAGGATAAAGAAAAAAGCAATAAGAAACCAATTGGGGAAAAAGAAGAGAAAAACACAAGGGATAGAGACGAGACCAAGGCCATCCGTATTATGATTGAAGGATGGAGAAAGTCATGGGAAAAAAAGGAACTGGAAAAGTATATATCTTACTATGACGCAAGCTTCAGGGCTGGGACAAAAAACCGCCAGAGCTGGAAAGAAAACAAAGGGCGTTTGAACAAGGAATACGGCAGGATTACTGTGACAGTTGAGGATATAAAGATACCTCCTGTAAAAGGAAATACTAGAACAATCACGTTCAGGCAATCTTATAACGCTGCCCCGGGAGATAGTTTAGACGGATATAGTTGCAAGGGGATAAAACAGCTTATCTTGAAAAAAACCAAAAACGATTGGAAGATATCTTTTGAGGCATGGCAAAATCTCATAAAAAACAACCCGCCTTTGGGAAAAAAACCGAACAAAAAAAGCAAGTAACCCTGCTTTATATCGAAGATTCAGGGAAGGTGGCATCCTTTTATCTAAGAAAAGGAGTGCTTGTAGGAGCGATAATTTTTGTTTTCGCCTTGTTTGTGGTTTCTGTGTCTGCGCTTATAATGTATACAGACATGTTAGCAAACTTAGGAATTGCGCAATCTGCTCTTGATGCAGCCCAAAAAAATATTGAAACCATATCCCTGGAAAAAGAAGGCTTGGCCGCTCAACTTCTTATGCTTAGGGGGAATAACCAACAGGAAGATAACATTTCACAAGGGACTGACAAAAAAAAAGACAGAGCACAAATTGAAGAACCTGTTGCGTCTGGCTTGCTGGCAGAAAAATATCCCCTTTTAGGGGAAGAAGGTATTCTAAAGATATCTGATTTTAAGCTTAAAAAAGCCAGAAAAACCAATATTGTTAAGTACGAATTTATTTTAAAGAAAAAAAGCGAAAAACCTAAAAAGATTTCTGGCTTCATATTTGTGTTAGTAAAACCTATAAAGCAAGACTCTGCCTCGTGGTGGACAGCGCCCAAGGCATCTTTGCAAAAAGGGGCGCCTGATAATTTTAAAAAAGGGCAGCCGTTTTCAATCTCAAAACGAAAAACCGTTCAAGGGTCTTTAGGTGGCTTTTCAAAAAAACCAGAAGAGATCTCTGTGCTGGCCTATTCTGACTCCGGCGAGTTATTGCTTAAAACCCCGTTAGAGAATCCTCTTTTTTAAAACTAAGGATATTCCAATACCAATGTACATATCAACACCTATAAGTCTATGCAACAAGGCATGGATTAGTATATTCCCTGCCTTGTTGATATATATCCTTATCCTTGCGCCTTGCGCCCTTGCCCAAAAATCTCATGAGGTTTTTTTCAAGGGAACTGATTACGAACTGGATATCTATAAAAGCATGGGCAAGACCCCTGGCAAGACCATACTTCTTATAGGCGGCATACAGGGGGATGAACCCGGCGGTTTTTTATCTGCTGATCTCTATGCGGATATGTCTTTAGAAACCGGAAATCTTATTGTGGTCCCGCGTGCTAATTTCCTCTCTATCCTCTTGAATAAAAGAGAGATCAATGAAGACATGAACCGGAAGTTTTCCGTGGACGAAGGGATCAACTTTGAAAAAAAAATTGTGGCAATACTCAAACAGTTGATATTGGAGGCAGACTGTGTGGTGAACCTTCACGATGGGTCAGGATTTTACAGTGATAAATGGGAAAGCCCGGATCGAAACCCCCAAAAATTCGGACAATCGGTCATTGCGGATTGCGAGACATACCATAATGACCAGACCGGTAAAACAATTGAGTTGGGTAAAATCGCAAGGTTTGTGGTTGACAAAATCAACGGCACTTTAGAAAAATCAGAGCATAGGTTTACTTTTGCAAACCACCGCACAGCCGATCCAGATACTCCTCATCCTGAACAGCGAAAGTCTGCGACCTACTATGCCCTTTATACATGCGGCGTACCGGCCTTTGGTGTCGAGACAAGCAAATCATTGCCGCTTGAACTTAAGATCAAACATCATAACCAGGCTATCAACGCCTTTATGGAATACTTTGGTATTATTCCTGAAAACCCTGGCATCTATCTTGATCCGCCAATATTGAGCTATTTGGTGCTTTCAATCAACAAAGAAAATCCTATGGTGGTAGAAAATCTGCGCACCCTTCATGTTAGAAAGGGGGACACTATAAACATCTCCCATATTGAGTCAAACTATGAACGAGGACTTAGCGTTGACATACTTAACCACGGGGCAGTCAATGACTTAAGGAAAGATATAGTCATCCAGACATCTACGCAAGCTATGGTACGTAAGGATAGCTACCCCTGTGGCAAAATAAACATTGTAGCCAATGGAAACGAAGATCCATCGGCCATGCCGCCGCCCAACCCCAAAGTGCACTACTTTATTTTAAAGCTAAACAGCAAAGAATATATCGTGCGGGACAATGCCTTAGTAAAGGCAGTAAAAGGGGATACTATAGAAATAGTAAATATAGAAACAAACCTTCCTGACTCGTCCAAGGTAGTAGTTAATTTTAAGGGATTTGTTGGAGACAGCAGAAACAATAGCGGAGAAGACAGGGGGTTTGCTATTCGAACAGATAAGGATCTCTTGACACGGTATTCCCTGGATGGAAACGGAGTACGGTATCAGACTATTGTATACCTTGACAAGATAGAAATAGGCAGCCTTATAGTCGAACTTGTTGATCCCTTGCTCAACTATGTTGTTTTGCAGGTAAACGAAAAAGAAAAACGGTGTTTTTTCTCAGGAGAGAGCCTAACCGTTACCTCAAACGATGTCCTTAAGCTGGTTGATATTAAAACAAACATAGATGACAATGAAGGGGTATTTGCCTTTGTGCAAGGCGCAGACAACTCAAGCAGATTTGAATGCGCCCCTGGCGAAGCCTTTCATATACCCCCCAAACCTCAGGAGGGGAGACTCTCTTCTTACAAAATATTGGTCCAGCGCGAAAATGCTGTGCTGGGGTGGATTGTTGTTCAGCCAACATCCTGACGAATTCGCCTATTCAGGTATATAGACTGAAGACCGAAGGTTTTCTTGATGGAAAAGAACAAAAAACAAACATTATTTATTGATAGGGATTCCAGGATAAACGGGCATGTTAAATTTAACGGCAGGATGATAGTGTCTGGCTTTGTACAAGGCGAAATAGCAGGGGATTATCTTATATTGGCAAAAGATGGGCATGTGTCCGCCGATGTAAAAGTAGATGAGGTATTGATCGCAGGAACCTTTCAGGGGACTATCACAGCGCAAAACAGGCTAAGAATATCTGGCACAGGCAACGCATCAGGCACGCTGTTTTGTGATACGCTCATTATCGAGCAAGGCGGCATACTGAATGGCAACGTAAAACGAATCAATCAGGATCAAGTGATCCAATTTCCTGCGGCAAAGCCCTCACCCATTTCTTCTCAACAATCTGCGTCCCAACTCTGACGCCTCCCATTCAAGGAGGCGCTTTTTCAGCCCCAGCCCTCCTCCATAGCCACCCAGATTTCCGTCTGATCTTATTACACGATGACATGGTATGATAATTGGAAATGGATTCTTTGCCATAACAGATCCGACAAATCGCGCACCATTAGGGCATCCGATTATTTCAGCAATCTTTTTGTAGGAACTAACTGATCCAAAAGGGATTTCTGTTGTAGCTAAAAAGGCATTTTTCTCTAAAGAGGTCACGCCGTTTAAGTCAAACATCTCCTCGTAAAACCTGATAGCCGAACCCTGGAAGTATTCCTCTATCTGCTGAATTAACTGGCTGACAAAGATAGGCCTATCGCTGCTTTCCTTAATAACAGCACGCTCAAGATCAAGCCCTTTATTTTGAGGCAATAGTATACGTTTGACAAGACCTGAATACGGATCAAAAAAGATAGCCATCATGCCGATCGGCGTTATGAATGTATGGATTTTTAGATCTTTTTTTTCTGACATTGTGCAAAAAAGAAAAGCAGACCGGCCATGCGCTCAATCCGGCTGATGCCATTATGAAAGTGGTTATAGCTAGTGCCTGAACGAAAAGCAATAAGCTTTGACATTCTGGGCGGTTAGCACTAACATCTGGGCGGAATATTGGCAGATTTATTGATTTAGTTAATTGACATGATTATAAAATGAGGTTATAAAATGAAAAATTTATTTTATGGCTTGTCGGAGAGGTGGCCGAGTGGTTGAAGGCCCCGCTCTCGAAAAGCGGTATCCTGTTAAAAACGGGATCGTGGGTTCGAATCCCACCCTCTCCGCCATGCCATATATGAGTCTGTTGATTTAGTCCAAATCTAAGGGTTTCGATCTTGTAACTACCTGATTTTATTCGCCTCAGTTTCATGGAAATTGCTTATTTGGGACTAAATCAACAGACTCATATATACAGAATATACAGAGGAGAGATGTCCGAGTTGGTTGAAGGAGCACGACTGGAAATCGTGTGTACTGTCAAAAGCGGTACCGTGGGTTCGAATCCCACTCTCTCCGCCATTTTCAAAAACAAAGCATAACACAGCAGATGGACTTTCCATGAATCCATCAACATTCAACATTGTCTTGACAGTAATAATTTAGCTATGTTAATATTGTTGGATTTACATTTCATCCTTGCTCTGACCTAGGGTCAGGGCTATAAACCAAAAGGAGGTCTGATGAAAAGGTACGAAACTGTCCTAATTGCCCTGCCTGATCTTGCCGACGATGAACGGCGCAGTGTTTTTGGAAAATTAAAAGATATCATATCTAAAGGAAACGGCACACTGATCAGGTTTGACGAATGGGGTTTAAAAACCCTCTCGTACGAGATTAAAAAACAAACGCGTGGTTACTATGTCTGCATTGATTATGCTGGTTCTGGAAGTATTGTCAAGGAACTGGAACGGGTTATGGGTATTGATGACCGTGTCATTAAGTACATGACTGTACTGAAAGATACTGACTTTGATCCTAATAGCATTGTAATTCCAGTCGCCCCGCTTGAACCTATAAAAGTCGGTAATGTTGAAGTTAGTCAAGTCCCCCTTGTTGAACCGTTGCCTGAACAAGGTACGGTTATAGCACAAGACGAAGAAAGGATTGAAAAATGACAGAAGAAAGATCAACACAAAGACCGGACCAGAAAAAGGTATATCGCAAAAGGACATTTCATAGAAAAAAAGTGTGTAAGTTCTGCTCAGACTCTTCTATTGCAATAGACTATAAAGAGCCTAAAATGCTTAGATATTTTACTACAGAACGCGGCAAGATAGTCCCCAGGAGGATATCGGGAAACTGTGCTAAACATCAAAGAGAGATTGCACAAGCGATCAAGCGTGCCAGAACAATTGCATTGCTTCCGTATACTGCCAAGTTTGTTCATTAATTAAAATTGGAGAGGCGCTATGAAAAAATTGGTATTAAAAGAATCTGTTCCTTTCCTGGGCGATGTGGGCGATCTCGTTCAGGTGAAAAATGGATATGCAAGAAACTACCTTCTTCCGCAAAGCAAAGCGCTTCCAGCTCTTAGCCATAATATAGAGCTTATGCAGCGAAAGAGAAAACAAATCGACATAAAAAGTGCCAAAGATCAAGAAAAGGCATTAGCTATCAAAAAGCAGCTTGCAGGTTTGACATGCACCTTTACCGCAAAGGCTAGGGAAGATAATAAATTGTATGGATCTGTGTCAGCCAAGGATATTGCGGAATACTTGGCGGCCAGGTCAATAGATATAGATAAAAAAATGGTGCTTCTTAATGATCCTATCAAGGCTATAGGATCATATACGATTTCAGTTCGACTCCACGCAGAAGTAACCGCCGATGTTTTGCTTGAAGTGGTGGCGGAAGCTTAGCGATATGAGCAATGGTTGCTGAGATATCGTTACACAAAATCCCTCCCCAAAACATTGAGGCAGAACAATCAATCCTTGGGAGCATCCTGATAGAAAACGGTGTGCTTTATGATGTTGTGGAATTCCTTTCCGAATGGGACTTCTACAGGGAAGCACATCGCAGGATATACCATGGGATACTGGCTCTGTTTGAAAAAAGCGAGCCTATAGACCTTGTCACTCTCAGCAACATACTCAAGGATCAAAACCAGCTTGAAGCAATAGGCGGATCCGCTTATCTTGCAGAACTGGTAGACCATGTCCCGATCGCAGTCAACGCATCCCAGTATGCAAAGATCATCAGAGAAAAGTCCATCCTTCGCAGCCTTATATCAGCCACATCTAAAGTCGCAGGCCGGTGCTATGAATCTAGCGGCGATGTAGATGAGGTGCTTGATTACGCCGAAAGCGCCATATTCGAGATATCAGAAAATAAGATAACCCCTTCATTTTATCCGTTGCGCGATATTATCACCCAAAGTTTTAAGACATTAGAAGACCGATCTGAACATAAGGATTTTATAACCGGCGTTCCTAGCGGGTTTCACGACCTTGACGCGATCACCGCAGGGTTTCAGCCTTCTGACCTTATCATTATTGCTGCCAGGCCAAGTATGGGTAAAACTGCTTTTGCCCTGAATATTGCAGAAAATGCCGCCATCGAAAGCGGTATACCGGTCGCTGTGTTTTCGCTTGAGATGTCAAAAGAACAGCTTGCAATGCGGCTTCTATGCTCAAGGGCAAAGGTGGACTCGTTTCGGCTAAGGACAGGATTTTTAAAAAAAGAGGATTGGAGCAGGCTTACACGGGCGGCAGGCGTCCTCTCAGAAGCTGAAATCTATATTGATGATTCTCCGTCGATATCAGTTATGGAGATAAGGGCAAAGGCGCGAAGATTGAAACTGGACAAAAATCTGGGTCTTGTAATAATAGATTACCTTCAACTCATGAAGGGTCGTGCATCTGCTGAGCGTCGCGAGTTGGAAATATCCGAGATTTCGAGATCTCTAAAGGCCTTGGCAAAAGAGTTGAATATACCTGTTGTGGCTCTGTCACAGCTCAATCGTAAGGTGGAAGAGCGGCAAAACAAGCGTCCTATGCTTTCTGATCTGAGGGAATCAGGGGCTATTGAACAAGACGCCGACCTGATATCCTTCATATATCGGGATGAGGTGTACAACAAATCTTCTGATGCCGACAACATAGCCGAGATCATTGTGGCAAAACAGCGAAACGGACCAACCGGACTTGTAAAACTGGCGTTTCTCAAACCATACACACGATTCGAGCCTTATTCAGGAGAGGCTGAGCCTGTTGTTGGATATGATCCATCATGATTTTGATGGATACGGACAGACAACGGCAAGGAAGCAATCATTACAGACAGGCCTTCTAGCCTTGCATAAGGCGCGGCCGTGCAATATGAGCTTAAAAGAAAAATCTATCCAGGAATTCATGTGTATTATAGACATAAGGTCTTTTTCGATCTTGGTTGGGTCTGAGTTTTGCGTAAGCTCCAGACGTTGACTGACGCGTCTTACATGAGTATCAACCACAATGCCTGGCACGCCAAACGCATTCCCCAGCACAACATTTGCAGTTTTTCTCCCTACGCCGGGAAGCGCTACAAGCTCATCGAGAGTAGAAGGAACCTCACCCCCATGATATTTTAGAAGCGCATTGCAGCATCCCTGAATATTTTTTGCCTTGTTTCTATAAAAACCAGTAGGTCTGATCAGTTTTTCAAGTTCATTCAATGGGGCGCTAACAAAATCTTGTGGCTTTTTCAGTTTGGCAAACAAGACACCTGCAACCTCATTGACTCGCTTATCAGTGCATTGCGCGGAAAGGATTGTGGCAATAAGGAGTTGGAATGGGTTTGAGTGTTTTAGAACTGTTCTTTTTTTGGGATAGTGTGCCTTAAGCAATCTAAATATTAGAGAAGCCGCTTGTTTTTTTATCATATCGTGATAAAAACAGATTCATGTTATGTGTCAAGCGCTAACCATGCCTTGCGCGTCTTTTTTTTTCATGTTATTTCTTAAAAAGGTAGTTTGTCCAGCTTACTGAAACAGGAGCAATCATGGATATTTTAAATAATTTTTTGTCCAAAGATCTTACGGATCAGATGTCTATTCTTAACGAGATAGAATGCCAAAGCAGAAAAGATGCGATTCCCGGACTTTTAAATTTATATGAAAACCCGGGAGTTGACACAGTGATCGACTATATGATCGAACAGACCCTTATGGCAGTGCTTGTCAACTGTGACAAAGAGGTCATAAGCGGTCTCAAGTCGTCCAATACAAGGACTAACAGGCTGGCAGTTCAGATTGCCGGCCAAAATCGACTTGCTTCTGCTGTCAAAACTATCGAGGAAATGGCGGCAGATGAAACCAAGTCTGAGATACTTATGGATGTAATATCCGCGCTTGCATCAATTAAAGCGCCAGGATCGCTTTCGGTTTTTCGCCGGCATATTAATAACCAGCAGGAACTGGTGTCGGCATTATGCATTGAGATGGTAGCTTTATATAACGACATGGAGTCTGTTGATCGTTTGTGCGGGATAGTGGCCGAAGCCGACCTTGATCCACGGCCAGAGTTGTGCAATCTTAGAGTCGCAAAGGCTATAGAATCCCTGGGCGTTTTGAAAAATGAGAAAGCTGTTGTTTTTCTTGCGTCAAAAATCCATCACAAAGACCCAACCGCCCGGCGTTTGATACAAAAAACACTGGTTGATATTGGCCCTAAAATTGTCCAATATCTTGAGACGATTTTTATCCAGGATAACATTGATAATAAAATTATGGTTGCTAATGTTCTGGGGATGCTAGGGGATAAAAAAGGGGGAGATATTCTAGTCACAGCCCTTGATAAGGGGGAAGCAAGTCATCCAAATGTCCGGTTCGCCATATATGAGGCTTTGGGCCACATACCGTTTATGAAAGGGATCGTCTGCCTTATGGACGGACTCATGGATAAAAACGATATGGTGCTTATGGCTGTAATCTCTTCATTGGATATAAATGTCAATCTTGGCGTAATCGACAGGATCAGGAAAATCATAAATGCAGGGGGGGAGCAGGGTGAACGCCTAACAAAGGCGATTGTAGCGTCAAGGGCGCTGGCGATATTTAACTTGCTCTATAATGAAGAGCACATGGCTGCCTTGCTTGTCAGTGCTGTTTCTGAATCAGGTGACAGCGAGGTCATATCAGCTTTCAGGGAACGCCTGGAGTCTATTTCCAACCGGGCGAGAATAGACGCAGAAAGACTTTTAAATCTACCCCCTGTTATAAGCGCAAGACGCCGTATTCTGGCGGTTGATGATTCAAAGGCTATGGTGCTTTTTTACCGTAGCGTGGGGGCAGGCTCAAACCTTGACGTAACCACTGCATCTAACGGCAAAGAGGCGTTGGATATACTTAACAAGCGGGAAGTCTTTGACATTATAGTAACAGATATGAATATGCCTGAAATGGACGGAATTGAATTCACAAAGAAGACTCGCCTAATTCCATCTCTAATGGCTACCCCAATAATAATGGTGACAACTGAATCTGAGAAATCTCAAATTGATCTGGCGAAACAAGTAGGAGTAAATGCATTTGTGATAAAACCGTTTACTCCTGAGATATTTATTGACAGAATTAAGGAATATTTTTAACAAAACATGCAAAAAAGTTACAATATTTGTCAGTTTATTATTGTTCTATCCTTGATAGAGCTTGTCATTTTATAAGTAAAAAATATTATAATTTTCACCTAAACCGCATAGATAATCCTTCCGTTCCGGCAAATATATCTTCATATGCCAAAGCATGTTACTGCTTTAATTTAATAGATAAAATCTATTATTGGGTCTCTTTTTTGGGGACGCTGGCAAGAAAGTCTCGCATCGGTATGTTTTAGTTAAACCATATGATGCCGATCACAATTTTAAAGTAATTTAAAAAGCTGGCATATTGTCTGCATAATCTTAAGAATTAAGAATTAAAAAGGAGGTAAGTACAAATGGCGCCAGAAGATATGGAATTCTTGCAGATCGTGTCTGTGGTAACAGCTCAACTAGGTTGCACTATAGAAAACATAGACGGCACAACGATTTCGATCAACTGTCCTGGGGGAAGAGAACAAGAAGCCCGTTGCGCAATGGCAATTGAAGAGATTATGGATAATAGAGGCTAATTCCATTGATTTCATTCGCAAGAGTTTTTCAATGGCGTTACTGCCTGCTACGCCTGGTTATCTCTGATGTTGAACGTACAAGTCTGGGGACATCCAGAATCAATGCGACTGTGCCGTCGCCCATTATGGTCGCGCCAGAGACCGGATCGCCGCCGGGAAAGACCTTGTCGAGCGATTTTATAACTGCCTGAGTTCTTCCTATTATCTTGTCAATCACAAGTCCACACTTTATCCCGCCAACATTCACTACCGCTATCCTTTCAGTCTGGTTGAGATCAGAATCAACACCAAACATTTTTCGCAGCCGGATATATGGAATTATTTCATTCCGCAAAAGCAGGATATTCTGACCGTGCATTTTTTCGATGTCTGTTTGTGTCAAGGCAACACATTCATGCACATAATGGAGCGGTATTACATAAGTATTTTTTTGCACTGCAACCGTTAGCCCGTCTATGATAGCGAGCGTAAGGGGTAACCTAAGCACTATGTCCGTCCATTTACCCTTTTCGCTATCTATATCCACAGTTCCCCTCAGGGAGTCGATCTCTCTTTTGACTACGTCCATGCCGACCCCACGGCCAGATACATCTGTAACCTGCTCCGCAGTGGAAAAACCCGGCTCAAATATCAGGTTGAATATAGCCGTATTGGAGAGGCTTTCGCCGCTGGTTATAAGTCCTTTTTGAATCGCTTTTTTAATAATCTTATCTGGATCAAGTCCTTGCCCATCATCATGAATACGTATAACAACCTGACCTTCAATATGGGCGGCGGTCAGTTTAATAAGCCCCTTTGGATTTTTGCCAAGGAGCTTTCTTGCATCAGGAAGCTCTATGCCATGGTCTGCGGAATTTCGTAGCAGGTGGATCAATGGGTCTGAAAGCCTCTCAATAATAGTCTTGTCAAGCTCGGTTTCGCCGCCTTCTATTGCAAATTCAACCTCTTTACCTAAACGACCGGTGAGGTCTCTAACAAGCCGCTTGAATCTTCCGAACAGTGTGTTGATCGGAAGCATCCGAATTCCCAGAACACACCGCCTAAGTCTATCGCTCAATCGTTTTCCGTCTTCAACTGCTCGCAAAAATGCCGAGTTGGTAATTGTAGTAGCAGCCTGCCGAAGGTGAGCCTGAGTTATTACAAGTTCGCCTGCGATATCTACAAGTTCGTCCAGCTTTTCAGCAGCAACACGCACGCTTGCAGTATCGCTGTTATCCTGGGCTTTCTGTGTAGGCTGCGCCAGACTGCGTTTTACGTTTTGCTCGGCCAGGGCTGATTCTACTTTTTCACGCGAAATAATACCTGCTGTTGACAGTAAATTGCCGAGCTGTTGCTTTTGCAAAACATCATCCAGTTGTTCTGAGGTAATATCGCCGCGGGCGACTAATATCTCGCCCAACCTGGCCGGCTCGTCTCCATCTTCCATGTATTGTCCGCCAATCTCTTTTACCTCCAGGGAGACCTCATCCTGGACAAACATAAATACATCTTGTATCTGTTCAGGGGTTGCATCGGTAGTAAGCAAAATATCCCAGGCAAGGTAACACTTTTCAGGGTCTATCTCAGAAAGAACCGGCACATGCTCTGGTAAAAAATGTATATCCAACTTGCCCATCTGAAATAATTCAGAGATAAGAAGGGTTAAATCCACATCGCGGGAAAAAAACGAAGCACTTGGTCTGAGCCGTATTCTGTATATTTTTTGTCCGTTGCCTGGTTCCTCAGTTGATTTCGCCTGGCTTTCAGGCTTTTGTTGTTCTGTTTGTGGGGTGGCTGGTTGAATCTGTGCGGCAGACGGTTGTTTTACGTCTGCTTCATTAAGCGGTTTTTTCCCTGAAACAAGTTGGTCAATCATATCAACAATATGATTGCGACGGTCAGGCTCGTTGCCGCTTATTCCTTTTACTACATTTAACATTCTGGCGATTTCATCGCGGCTTAGGAGAATCAAGTCTATTATATCCCTTGAAACAGGGATCACACCACTCCGCACCTTGTCCAGACATGTCTCCATGTGATGCGCAAAATCAGAGATCTCGTTAAACCCAAACATGGCACCTGACCCTTTTATGGTGTGCATCGCCCTGAAAACACGATTGACCAGTTCAGTGTCATTCTTGTTTCCTTCCAGTTCAAGGGCGGCAGCCTCCAGCTCCTCGAGCATCTCTTTTGCTTCGTCTAAATATGCTTGTGCAAATTCATCCCCTATATTCATGTTATCTCCAGATTCCCTTAAATATCCCTGTCTCTTGTGAGGACTTAAGGCAGTAATCAGATACAGGCTGCCAATTAAAGTTTTGAAATCTTTTTTTGCGGTTTGTTCTGCTGATACCAGAAGCTGAAGTATACTGGCATCAATTTTCTCCACAGATCCAAGGTCTATACAGGGAGAGTCGTTTTCGTTGATAAGGTTTT